>JAGLQA010000078.1 GCA_023137075.1 Candidatus Aminicenantota bacterium | reverse complement strand
TAACCAAAAAAAATGAAGAGATTAGCAAAAGATTAGATGAATTCCGCTTAAAGGAAGCAGAACTGCAGGAAAAAGATTTAACAATTGCTGATTTAAACAAAGAGATAAGTACTAAAGAAGCAGAACTACAAGAAAGGGATTCGACGATTGAAGCAGTAAACAAAGAGATAAGTACTAAAGAAGCAGAACTACAAGAAAGGGATTCGACGATTGAAGCGTTAAACAAAGAGATAAGTACTAAAGAAGCAGAACTGCAAAAAAAAGATTCGATAATTGCTATTTTGAATGAAGAGAAAAGGCAGCAGTTAATAAAGCTTGAATCATTACAAAGACAATTGGAAACCGAACGTCTTTTGAAAGAAAAAGTGCTGAATTCAAAGTCATGGAAATTTACAGCACCTTTAAGGTGGATTTATAACAAAGTAAAAAAAATTAAGGGAAATGTCGATTTAAAATGACTATTAGTAGATCAGGAAAGGAGGTTTGTAGTAATGACAAGAAATAAAAAAAAACTACGCGCTCTTACATTCTATCTTCCCCAGTTTCACCCGATACCCGAGAATGATAAATGGTGGGGTAAAGGTTTTACCGAATGGATAAATACAGCCAAAGCAAAACCTTTGTTTAAAGGACACTATCAACCCCATTTACCGGCCGACCTGGGTTTTTACGATTTAAGATGCCCGGAAGTTAGAGAAGAACAGGCTAAACTGGCCAAAGATTATGGAATTTATGGTTTTTGTTATTATCACTATTGGTTTAATGGGAGGAGAATCCTGGAAAGACCGTTTAATGAAGTTTTATCTTCCGGGAAACCGGACTTTCCTTTTTGTTTATGTTGGGCAAATGAAAACTGGACAAAAAAATGGGACGGGTTGGAGAATAATATTTTATTAAAACAGGATTATTCCGAAGAGGATGATATAAAACATATAAATTATCTTTGTGAAAATGTTTTCAATGATAAGAGATATATAAAAGTTAATGACAAACCTCTTTTTCTAACATATAATATAGGAAAATTACCGGATGCCGAAAAGACCTTCTCTACCTGGCGTGAGGAGGCTAAAAAATATGGATTATATCTCTATCTATGCCGCGTTGAATCTTTTCCACAAGAGCATAATGATCCTTACCAATTCGGCCTGGATGCTGCGGTGGAATTCCAACCTGACTGGGGATGCTTAGGCAAACAATTGAGGAATAATTGTTCCTGGAAAATCTTAAGAAAATTAGGTTTATCTAATCAAGCCTATGGCAAGCAAATCATTTCAGAATATTCAGACCTTGTCGAAAATTCAATGAAAAAAGAAACTGCCCCTTATAAACGTTATCCTTGTGTCACACCGATGTGGGATAACTCACCGCGAACAAGTGAAAATGGTGTTATTTTAAGAAATTCAACTCCAGATATTTTTAAAAAGTGGCTGACACATGTACTAAAAAAATTTAGACCATTTAGTAAAGAAGAAAACTTTATTTTTATAAATGCCTGGAATGAATGGGCTGAAGGAAACCACCTGGAGCCGGATGTAAAATTTGGCAAGGCTTATTTAGAAGCTGTCCGTCAAGCCTTATCCACCGACTCTCCTTCATCCTGTGATTTAGCCGGAGACTAACCGAGAGTAATAATCGTGAAAATTTTACACGTTGTTCATCATTTTTTCCCAAACACCATGGGCGGCACCGAAGTGGTTACTTATAATTTATCCAAACAATTTGAACAAAACGGCCATCAGACGGCTGTCTTTTACGGTGAATATGACGGTTCAAGGAAAAATTTTTCTGTCCAGAGTAATTTTTATGAAAATTTGCAAACCTTTCGGGTTTATAATGATCAATCTCAATCCCTGAACGGTTTGGGTGCTTATAAGAATAATAAAATTGACCGGCATTTTTCCGCCTCTTTGGATAGGTTTTCTCCCGACATTGTTCATTTCCATCATCTAATCGATTTATCCTGGGGTATGATCGATGAATGCAAGAAAAGAAATATACCCATGTTTCTGACGCTGCATGATTTCTGGTTAATGTGCCCGCAAATCCGGAGGTATAATTATTCCAGGGAAAAAGTTTGTCACGAAATCAATCACCGGGAATGTGCAATTTGCATAAACCATGAGTTTCAGGCGCAGCAGCGCAATAAGGTTAAAAAAATAGTCGGTAAATTGTTGAAGAAAAAAATTGTAAAAACAAATGGCAAAGATGTCTATTTCTTTGCCTTAAATTCAAAAAAAGCAAAAAAGATAGGACCTGGCAGTCATATTTCTACCGGAGGTAGTGAAATAGAGAATTATATTTTCATGCACCCGAATTCCAAAATGATTTTCAAAAAAATTACATTCGATAAAGGTGATAGAATAAAATTTGAGTTGGTCGTTTTCAGGGATGTTGTTAAACTCATTTCAGGAATCGTTCGATTTAAAATTTTGTTAGACCGGGAAATTATATTCGATAAACAAATGGATACCAAAAAATTACTTGAAAACCCGGGATTCGAGATCGAAATTACTTCCAATGGGACAAAAAATGTAACCCTGGAAACCATTGGGGTAGAGGATATTGCTTATTGTGGAATTATGTGGAAGAATATTCGTGTTGAAAAAAAATGTGCGCAGCAGCCCCGGCGAATGGAGTCTTTCATTGAAAGGTGCTCTAAACTGCTGGAAAAAATAAAACCGACAACGGTTCGCTGGTTAACAAATCGAGAGCAGTATATCAAATCGAAACTGCCCTATTTTGAAAAAATATTTGCTCCAACTCCATTCTTATATGAGGAATTTAAAAAATGGGGGGCGCCCAACCTGGTTTTCTCGGAAGACGCCATCGAAACACGGTTGTTTGAAAATTTTTCAAAATCCAGGGATTTGCAAAAAGAAATACGCTTTGCCTTTATAGGGGCTCCCATCCCCATAAAAGGTTTGCATATCCTGGTTAAAGCCTTTAATAATATAAAGGAAAAAAATGTTTATTTAGATATTTACGGGAATATAAATTTTATACCGGAGTATGGGAGAAAACTGGAAAACCTGGTTAAAAATGAGAACATAAAATTTGCCGGTACTTTTGAAAAAAACCAGGTAGCAGAGATTTTTAAGAAATTCGATGTCCTGGTTATGCCGTCCATATGGTTTGAAAATGCTCCTCTTGTGGTGCGTAATGCCATATTGGCAAAAACCCCGGTCATCGCCACCGATGTCGGGGGGATGAATTTTTTAATAAAAGATGGTGAAAATGGCTTAACTTTTTCCCTGGGAGACGAAACGCACTTGCAAGAGCAAATGGAGAAAATCATCCGAAACCCCCGGTTAATCGAAACGTTTTCAAAACATATGCCCACAATAAAAAATGTTGAAGAAAGCGCTAAAGAGCTGGAAAAATACTACCAACAGGCGTTACAAAAAAGAAACCAACTGCCTCAAATTACAATTTACCCGGGAGTTGAGACATTTAAGCATAAAGTCTCGATTGTTATCGTAACATACAATGGTGCAGGGTTCCTGGATGAAGTAATTACCATGATTAAAAAACAAAAGGTTGATTTTTCTTACGAAATTGTTTTCGTGGATTCAGGTTCAACGGATGGGACGTTGGAAATTATAAAAAAACACAAATACACCTTTTATTCGATAAACAAAGGAGATTTTAATCATGGTTTAACGAGAAATTTCGGGGTTTCCAAAACCAATGGTGAAATTATAGTAGTTTTAACCCAGGATGCGATTCCAAAAGATGAAAATTGGCTGCGTAATATAATAAAATACTATGATGACGAAGAAGTCGGCGGCGTTTATGTCAAGCAGGTTCCCCGCAGCGACTGCGATTATATTACAGCGAAACGGATTAATGATTCTTTCATTGGCAGAGATAAAATGATCGTGAATCAAATAAAAAATTTTAAAGAATATGCAAATTTTAATCCTTACCAAAAATACGCTGTGACTACTTTTGATGATGTTTGCAGCAGTTTCAGGCGCTCTTTTTGGGAAAGGAATCCTTATCGAAAAATGGTTTTCGGAGAGGACCTGCGATTTGGAATCGACATCATTTTAGCCGGCAAAAAAATTGTTTATACCCCGGAAGCACCGGTCATTCATTCTCACAACCGCAGTGTTATTTATGAATATAAACGTCATTATCTGTGCCATTTACTATTTCTTGACTTTTATGATTTAGCTGCTGTCCCCAACAAAAAAGTGTTGTTTACTACCATAAGAAGTTTGATAATAAAAGACCTGAAGTACATGTGGAGATTGCCTCTTTCTTTTTGGAAAAAGGTTCATTACATATTCTTTGTATTTTCCCTGGATATCTTAACCAACGCGGCCGGGTATAGAGCATTCCGCGATTTTCAAAAAGGAAAAATTAAAAGTTATAAAATATAAAAATGAATACCAATGAGTAAGAAATGTTTAATTCTAGGTGCAGACGGCTTTCTTGGAAGTTATTTTACTGAAAAGCTCCTGGCAAAAGGTTGTAAAATCAGGGCATTTGATATATTCCGGGATGGTAAAAGTAATAATCTTGAACATCTCCGCGGTAAAATAGAGTTTTTTGCCGGTGATTTTTTAAATCAAAATGACACTTTTCACGCTGCGAAAAATATAAATGCGGTGTTTCATTTTATTTCCAGCACTACTCCTGCCTCCTCTAATAGAGATCCCTTAATTGACATCGATGTCAATCTTCGTGCAACTGTCCACCTTTTAGAAAAATGCGTACAACACAAAGTTGAGCAGATTGTTTTTCCTTCCTCCGGCGGAACAATTTATGGAAATATAAAAAAAGAAAAATTTTCTGAGAATGACTTAACGGTTCCCATTACTCCTTATGGAATTTCAAAACTTGCCATAGAAAGATACCTGGAATATTTTAATATTAATTTCGGCCTGGATTATTTAATTTTTCGCTATTCCAATCCATATGGACCGAGGCAGAACCTGGTGGGTTCCCAGGGAATTATTCCTATTTTTTTAAACAAAATAAGAAACAACGAAGCCATATCGATTTTTGGAGATGGTGAAAATGTGCGGGATTATATTTATATAGAGGACAGCATAAATCTAAGTTTAGAATTTTTTTTTAAAATCAACCGGAAATTTAACGTGTATAACATCGGCAGCGGCACAGGGATTTCTATTAATGAAATTGTCCGTATAATCAAAAAAGTAACCGGGAAAAAATTTCTCATTAAGTACCTGCCTGCCCGTTCTTGTGATTTAAGACGGGTAGTTTTGGACAATTCCCGCTTATTGACAGAAGCCGATAATAGAAATTTTGTAAGTTTAGAAGAAGGAATAAGATTACTCTGGGAATCAATTTGAAAATTCCTGGTAAAAAAATCATAAAGATAGGTTAATGCATGGATATGTCGAAGAACAATGGATAAAGTATTTCTCATTGGAGATTTTATTTATGAGGAGGAACACAAAAGTTTTAACCAGAATGTTATAGTGGCAAAGAAGTAAATAGGGCAATTGTAAAAAAGCAAGAAGGAAGATTTGTTATGCCAGGAAATCTTTTAAGACAGAAACGTTTAAAGGGGAATGGGACGAATGCAGAAGAGATGAATCGCCTGGAATTTCTCAAATTTTTGTTCACCTCGGGAATTGTTTTGTCAGGTGTCGGAAGTATTACCTCCCTTTTTACCGGCTGTCAGAAGGAAAAAGAGGTGAGCATTAAAAAAAAATACAATTTCCTTGATCATTTGGATGAGGCCCGAGTTGTTACCCCGCAAAAAAACTACGTGCAAAGAGCTTCTTTAAAAATAGGAGGAAAAGCAAAAGAAGTCATGTTTGAGCATCCTGATTCTACAATAACCTTCGATGAAATTTCCATTTACAAGAATGCCCGTTTGACCTTCGGTATCGGGATAAATGAGAAAGTCTGGGAGAAAGAAGGAGATGGCGTACTATTTGAAATCATCTTAACCGATAACAAATCCCACAAAGATCGTATTTATTCCCGCTATATTGATCCTAAAAATATTCCAGTTGATAGAAAATGGTTTGATGAGACCATTGATTTACAATCCTTCGAGGGGCAAAAGGTTTCGTTCACTTTTAAAACCTCATCCGGCCCCAAAGGAAATGTATATTTTGACTGGGCAGGGTGGAAAAAACCCCAGGTAGTCCATTCGATAAAGAGATTGGTCCCCAAAAAAAAGAAAAACAATGTGATCCTGGTATCCATCGATACACTGCGAGCTGATCATATAGGATGCTATGGGTACAAAAAAAATACCACACCCAATTTAGATAAATTTGCGCTGGAGGGTTTCCAATTCATGAAAACCATAAGCCAGTGCTGCTCGACTCTCCCTTCTCATATGTCTATTCTAACTTCATTATATACTGACGCCCATAAAGTTGTGAATGAAGATTCCATTCTTGATCAAAGGTGTCTTACCCTGGCAGAGGTCATGCAGCTATCCGGTTATATCACTTCAGGTTTTGTCCGCTCTTGTGTGTGGATGGATGCCAGGTTCGGCTTTGACCAGGGGTTTGATACCTATTCGGTAACAGGTGAAAATGCTGCTCAGCTTAACAAAAGGATTTTTTCATGGCTAAAACAGTATAAAAATGAAAACTTCTTCCTTTTCGTTCATTATTATGATATCCATTCCGATTGGCACAAACTCCCTTATGATTCTCCTCCTCCTTACAACCAAATGTTTTTACCTGATTATAAAGGCAATTTTACGGGGTGTGGTGAAAAAGTTTGTGCATCTAAGTATTTGGCTGAAATGAATAAAACGAGAATAATTTTATCTCCTGGAGATAGGGATTATATCCGCGGGATGTATGATGGAGGAATCAGGTACACAGATACCCATGTAGGAGGATTGTTAAATGAAATCGATAGACTGGGATTAAAAGAAAATACCCTGGTGGTGATTACTTCTGATCATGGTGAGGAATTCCAGGAACACAAAAAATTACTACATACCCAGGTTTATAATGAGTGCATGCTGGTACCGCTGCTCATGCGATACCCAGGAAGAATTCCTGCTAATAGAAGGGATTGTCACTGGGTTGAGTCCGTCGATATTTTGCCTACCATTTTAGATTTTTCAGAAATAGGTATTCACCGTTCTTTTCAAGGTAAGAGCATTACTTCTTTAATAAACGAACACAAAAATCGGGGAAAATCACAGGTATATGCTGCCGGAATGCATGGGGAAAAAGCAGTAATCATGGATAACTGGAAGTTTATTTATACATTACCTACAAAAAAGAAGGAATTGTATGATTTGAAAAACGATCCCGGAGAGAAGGTAAATTTAGCTGGTTCTCATAAAGATAAAGTGGGTATTATGATGAATGGGCTCCTGGATTGGATGAAAAAAAATGAAGCCTGGAGAAGACGGTTTAAAACAGGTAAAACTAAAAGGCGCAGTCAGCTCTCAGAGAAAGAAATTAAAAAATTAAAGTCTTTGGGATACATAGATTAAAATTTCAATAATAATACTCAAGGAAAGAATAAAAAGAATTTAGAGGTGGGGTATTGGATCGCTTTTTTTTGGAGAGACCTGCATTCCCAAAATGTATGTCGAGGAACATTGGACAAGGCATTTCTCATCGGTGGATTTTATTTATGATAAGGAACACAAAAGTTTTAATCAGAATGTTATAATTGCCAGGAAGTAAATTAGAAAAAAATTTACGAAGAGACAAATGGGAATAGGTTTGAAGACATTGCAGAAACAACTTGCAGCATATATCCATTCAATTTTAAGAAACCTTAGGGGGAGAACCAATTTAATACCGGAGACGAATTTTCAACCCTTAAAAGATTTAAATAAAAGATTAATTCAATTAAAATCTTTTTTGCCAGATAATTCAATTGCAACAATGCCGGAATGGGTAAGCTTTCAGAATAGTCGTCGTTGTAACCTCAGATGCCCACATTGTCAAACCCACGGCACAGTTGAAATCAACAAGGAAAGTAACAGTAAAAAATATGATATGAAACCCGAATTAATGAGTAGATGGGCAGCCGATGTCCTTCCGTTTGCCTTTGAGTACTCACTTTCGCTTAGTGGCGAACCCTTGGCCTTTAAAGGGATTGAAAATATTGTAAATGAATTTTCAAGTTTTGGCTCAAAGCTTTCCCTGGCGACTAATGGCACTTTATTTTCACCAATAATGATTGAGAATATTTTACCCTATTTGGCAAGTGTTGTCTTTTCTATTGACGGAGCCACCCAGCAAACTTTTGAAAAGTTACGGCTCGGAGCAAAATTTAAAGAAGTCATCCGTAATATCAAAATACTTAAACGCACCATTGAATTATTATCGATTGAAGACAAATTTCCACTACGCATCTCTTTTACCATAATGGGAAGCAATATTCATGAATTGCCGGGGATAGTCCGACTCGCTTATTTTTTGGGAATACCTGTCATAGAGGGAGGTTTTGTATATATTTTTTATGATAACATTAAGCATGAAGACGTCACATTTCATAAGTCCCGGTATAACTATTATTATTCAAAGGCGAGGACTATTGCTGAAAAACTTGGGATTTATTTGAATGTGCCGCCTCCATTCAACGATGCCGGATATGATCCGAATCTTGATCCGAGCTTTGACAAGTTTATTTTTGGAGAAATTCCCGGCGATGATATAGGACCCATATTTTATGAAAATTATGTTAGTCTGAAGGAAGTCGAAAAAACCGCTGCTGCATTGGCCCGTAAAATCAGGGAAAATATCTCAAAAATTAAACCCCGGAGCCTGGATGAATCTACAAAAAAAATTGGGAAAAGGCTGCAAGAATCCTACCGGTGTTTGCTGGACAAAAAAAAAGCGATTCTATCCGAATTCAATGAAAGAATTAATGATGAAATAAAGTATTGTGTATTTCTTTCAGAACGAATTTTTATTGATTTTAACGGTGACGTGGCGCCCTGCTGCATCGTTGATAGGCCTGTCCTGGGAAACATTTACCAAAATTCTCTATTTGAAGTATGGAATGGCGAAAAATACAATGAATTCAGGGAAAGATTCTATTCTTCAGACCCCTACCCTTGCTGCAAGAATTGTATCTACGCTAAATATGTTAAATTGTCATCTTTTTTTAGTATAAAGCATACGTTAAGGGATAATTTTTAGCTAGAAAAAGCAAATTAAAAAGCGTGGTAAAGGAGGATTGAATGAAAGTTTATAGAAGTTTAAGTTTGGGAATTCTTATTTGCCTTGCGTCGATTTTAAGCATCTCCTGTGGAGAGAGGGGGCATACTTATAACACACGAAAGTTTATCCAAAAAGAATACTCAGAGATAAGAGTCATTGAAGATATATTATTCGAAGGCTCTCATGTAGGTATCCTGGACAAGCTGAGAATTGACTTTAAAAAATTGATTGCCATGAAAAAAATATGGTTTCATGATATCAAATATAAGTTAAGCGACGATGGGCTTGCCATTTCATGTGTATCTAACAACCCAATATTCCAATTTGCCAATGTAGGTATGAAATATAATAAAGTAGAAATAGTACTAAAATCCAAAATCCCGGGAAATCTCCGGCTTTTTTGGGCCAAGGTAAATGAAAAATTCAAGATAGAATTTAGTAAGATGAAAATAATCCGGAAATCCAATGCATTCAGGAAATACTCGATAGATTTGTCACACGAATTAAATCCGGGTTTGTATGAATATAAGTTTCGGATAGACCCTCTCGACAGGAAAGGTGACCTCATGATAAAATCGATTACCTTTTACAGGACTTATAACTCTTTGCCTTCCGACCCTGAAAAGCATGACATCAAAGCAGGAAAGGTGAAAATTAACGATGAGATAAGAGAGGCGTTTGTGATTGAGCCTGGCCGGAAAGTGGAAAAGGAATTTAGAATTTATAAAGGCGATATCTTCTCTTTTGGGATTAGCAAATTCAAAATTAATGATACCGACTGTTTTTTTCAAGTCTCTATAGAACAGGAGGGAAAAGGGGAAGATGTTTTTTTTAAGAAAAAATTGGGTGCCAATGATGATGACGGTTGGTCTGATTACAAGTTTAACCTGGGCAAATATGCAGGCAAAGCCTGTAAAATAACTTTGGCAACACAGCCGATAGAAAACAAAAAGACCGGTCTTGTATTTTGCTCGAATCCAATGATCCTGAGCCGCGGCAAAAGCCTTGAGAAACCCAATGTCATTTTGATCTCTATCGATACTTTGGGTGCACGCCATCTTTCTTTATATGGCGGCACGAGGAACACGGACCCCTTTCTGAAAGAGTGGGCGCGACAAGGAGTAGTCTTTAAGAATGCCTTTGCAAATTCTCCAGTGACACATCTTTCACATGGCTCTATTCTTACCGGGATGGAACCATTGAAATTTAATATTCAATTTCCATGGGGCGGATTTGGCACTGAATTAATGGATAAATCAATAACTCTTGCAGAAATGCTGCATGAAATCAACTATATTACCGCTGCCTTTACAGGTGGAGTTCTGGTATCCGAGAGGCAAAGATTTGATAAAGGTTTTGAATTATTCTATCATGAAGACACTCTATACAAGGCCCTGGGCAAAGATACTGATATAGAATTTGTATTACAAAAGGCTTTGAAATGGTTAGAAGAAAAATATGCGGCTCCATTTTTCCTTTTTCTCCATTCATACGAGCCCCATGGGAAATATTATAAGAAAGAAGATTTTTTTAAGTGTAAAATTGCAGAGGGCATTAGCACTGGTAACAGCATGTGTTTCGGATTTAAACACATGCGCGGAAAAGATAAAATCGACCCATCTGAGATAGGTGAATATGTTAACGTGTGGGATAGAAAAGGGGAGAGAAAAGATTCCGGAATAACCTTAGCTGATGTGAAATATATTGAAGAAATCTATAATAGTGAAATCGCTTATGTAGATGACCGGTTAAAGCGGTTCTTTAGCGACCTTCGCCGACTGGGACTGCTCGATAATACTATTGTGGCATTTACATCTGACCACGGTGAAGCATTCTTCGAGCACAATCTACTTGAACATGGTCTTTTGTATGATGAAAACTTAAGAATCCCGCTGATATTTTGGGGGCCAGGTTTGCTTCCGTCAAATATCTCAGTAGACGAGCATGTAAGCTCTATAGATATAGTTCCGACTATCCTGGACCTGATCGGGATTAAAGCACCGGATTCAATTGATGGACACTCTCTCAGGCCTCTTATGGAGCGAAAACAGGGGCGCGCAGATTATAAATTTTACTCATTTTCTCCTGACAACGGATTTTCATGGCAAATTGGTAATAGATATAAATTTATTCTAAGAGCCAAGATAGGTAGTGAGAATTTCGGCAAAAAAGAATTCTTCGACTTGAGAGAAGATCCTTTTGAAAAAAAGAATCTCTTTGATGGAATGGAAAAACTTCCTTTCGCATTGAGGACGTTCGCTGAGGATACAATTAAAAATTTTCCCGGGATCCATATCTCATGCGCCGATTTTGCCGGCGGTGAATTCGAAATAAAGCTAACCGATGTGTCGAATAATGTTTATGGTTTCAATTTTGAAACGATTGAAATTTCGCATGTATCCGGGAATTTGATTTGTAAAGCCAGGTTGAAACGAAAAGCAGAGCTGGTAATTTTCAATAACCCTGGAATTAAAAAAATTAAGCTGTCATTGAAGCCACCTGTTTCAAACGAAGAATTTCTTTTCTCAATACTTATTGACGATCTCGATATTACAAAAAAACAAATCAAAGCCCAGGGAAAGGGAAAAGTGCTTCTTGCCTGGAAGGTAAAATCCAAACGACAGGCGGCCCGGAAAAGGCTTTCTCCCGAGGAAGAAAAGAAACTCCGTTCGCTTGGATATATACATTGAAACTATAGTCTGAACGATTCCAACCAGGTTAGTTGAGAGGTTTTCATTCCTCAATACAAAAAAAAATATTAATTATTTGAAGTGTTTCAAAAAAAGCGATAACAAAATAACAATTACAAAGAGAGGTTAATTATGGAGATGATAAAGAAAAATACTTCAAAGGAAAAAAATGAGATGTTGAATGAGATACTAAATTCGCACTCTATTTCAACAGTATCATTAAAGAAGATATTTGGGGATGTTAGCGATGATTTTTGGTTCTGGATATTTACCGATGGTTTTATGGAACATCCATTATTGCCCAGGTTGTTACCTGCAATGCCTGATGAAGAGATTCAATGCAACTTTACCGGGGCAAGCGGTAAAGCCACATTAATGGAAGCCTTTTCCGCTTATAAATTATTCAAACAGGTAGCCCGGGACCACTCAATAGATTTGACATGCTGCGATGCTGTTTTAGATTTCGGATGCGGATGGGGAAGAGTTACCCGGTTTTTTCTTAAAGAAGTAGAAGCTAATTGTTTATATGGGATCGATTGTTACAAAGAAATGATAACTCTTTGTGAGCAATCAAATATGAGATGCCATTTTGAGACCATCGATCCGATGCCCCCGACAGGTTTTCCCAATAACATGTTTGATTTCGTATATTGTTTTTCGGTATTTTCTCATCTATCGGAAGAAGCACACAAAAAATGGCTGTTTGAATTCCAGCGTATTTTAAAACCGGGAGGCCTTCTAATCGCTACAACCCGGCCCCGAAGTTTTATCAACCAATGCGCAAATTTGAGAAAAAGAAAAGATATTGAAGCGTTTGAATTGGGGGGCGCTGCGTCATTTCAAAACACAGAGCAATCATTATTAGATTATGACTACGGCAAATTTTGTCATGACAGCACAGGTGGAGGGGGTGTATTGGATAAATCCTTTTATGGAGAAACGTGCATTCCCCAAAAGTATGTCGATAAACACTGGACAAAACATTTCTCATCTGTGGATTTCATTTATGATGAGGAGCACAAAAGTTTTAATCAGAATGTAATAGCAGCGAAGAAGTAATTTGATCTTGAAGTCATAAAAAAAGAGAAGCCTGATGTGGTTATTCATGAGGTTGTTGAAAGACATATTCATATATTACTCAAAGAAAGTCCAAAAAGTATTAGAAATTTTAGCAAAAAAAGCAAATTAAATAGGAGGAATGAATGAAGGGAATAATTTTAGCGGGCGGGGGCGGAACCCGGTTGTACCCCATCACAATCCCGGTAAGTAAACAACTGCTGCCGGTCTATGACAAACCCATGATCTATTACCCGCTATCAACATTAATGCTTGCCGGTATAAAAGAAATACTGGTTATTTCAACCCCCGATGAACTGCCCAGGTTTAAAAAACTCATGAATGACGGTTCCCAATGGGGATTATCATTGGAATATGCCGAACAACCGGTTCCCAGGGGATTGGCCGACGCATTTATCGTAGGCGAAGAGTTTATAGGCAATGATAATGTTTGCCTGGTGTTGGGAGATAACATCTTTTACGGCCACAACT
>JAGLQA010000779.1 GCA_023137075.1 Candidatus Aminicenantota bacterium | reverse complement strand
TTCCGCATCGGTGAACGTGTTAATGACCTTGAATTCTCCGTCCGCCACTTTTCGATAGATCACATATTTGCTTACCGGTATTTCACTCAAATTCTCTACCAGGATGTCTAATTTTCCATAGAGCCTGCTGATGATCCAGGCCTTTTCAGTCTCTTTCGATGCGGTGAGGATTAAAATAATCTCGGGGATATTCACGGAAACCGAATCCTCGCCGGTTTGATCGATATTGTCGAAGGCAACCGCCTTGACGGTATGGAGACCAAAATCGTATAAAGAGGCATCCCAATCGATGCTGTAGGTATTTCCCGTACCGGGTAATCCATGAATTTCTAAGGATATTTCCATTCCGCTTTCCTTTTCCCCGGCATCAGCGGGCAGTGTATCAGGAGGTATTTCGACTGCCCGTCGGCCGGAAACCCGGTACACCCCGGAGGTAGTTCCGGCATAGGCATGACCATCCGCGGAATCGACAATCCATTCGATATCGCTGAAAAGATCCGTTAGCAGGATAGGTGCTTGATTCGCAGCCGCAATCTTCAGCCACCTGCTGCCGGTTGTTTTTGTTTTTCCTGCCAGGATGATAGTCCCGTCCCTTCTCACCAACCATTCATCGATCTCTATATCTTCATCGTTGAAAAGAATCCTATTGTTCGTCTTATCCACATATCTCCTCAAGGATAAATTACCGCTGCCATAAGCGGAAAAATAATAGAGATTACCGGCACCGTCGAACTGTATTGCCGGGCTTGTTTTAAAACCGGTGAACAGAGCTGAAATATGCGGATCGATTCCCGTGACGCTGCCGTCACGCGGATTCATTTTTATCAGTAAATGATAATTCCCATCGGCCAGCTTTTGTGGAGATTTAAATAGTACATAAATATAACCGTCAGGGCCGGCATAGATGTATTTAGTCTCGATGTCGAAATTTAATACCGCTGCGGTATTTCCCCCGGTATCACGCTTTTTCAATTTGTTATGGTTGTCGATGAAGAGTGCCGCCGCCCCGGTCAGATCGAACCTCAAGGTATTGTTAGCTGTCCGGGCAAGTGTTCCCTCCCCGATTTTATCTCCATCCACGTAAAATTCGACGTTCTTGATTCCCTGTTTGCTATCCGTTTTTGCCGTGACTGTTACCACACCGCTTACATTGGCGCCGTCTTTAGGGTCAAGAATTTGTACCGTTGGCGGTTCGGGCAGGGAATTGGTTGTAAATGACTTTTCGCGGCCATAGGCCGTGCCAAAGGTGTTGGTCGCATAGGCCCGGTAATAATAGGTTGTATCCGGTGTTAACTCCGTGAGATAGCTGGTAAACCACCCGGTCCCACTGCCGTCAACTGTGTGGTCATCCCGGACAGTGGGTCTGGAAGAGGTGTCCCAGCAGACGCCGCGGGCCGTGACGGCGCTGCCGCCATCATCGGTTACCTTTCCGCCGCAGGTGGCTGTAGTATCGGTGATACCGGTTACCGCTGTAGTACTGACTGCCGGCAGGCCGCCGACGGTGGTAAAACTCACATCACTGCCATAGGAAGTGCC
>JAGLQA010000778.1 GCA_023137075.1 Candidatus Aminicenantota bacterium | reverse complement strand
GTTTCACCGGCAGCGATCTTCAGGTTTATATCCTTCAGCGCGAACCCATCATCATAAGAGAAATTTATGTTACTTAAGTCGATAAAACCTGCGATTTCCGGCAAATCCGGGAGCCGGTCCCCTTCCTGCGCTTCGGAGGCAATCCGCAAGACCTCTTCGAAACGGTCCATCACGGCATAGAGCCTGCTGATAAATCCGAAGGAGTGGGCGATTTCCTGCAGCGGGGAGAAGGCCAGGGCCAGGCAGGTCAAAAATGAAATTAAGCGTCCCATAGACAGCAGGCCGCGGGTCACCATGAAGGTGCATAAAAAAATAAGCGCTGCAATGCTGGTTACCGTTATCATCAAGACCAGAACCGGGTTGAGAGCGATGATACGATCCTGGGCAACAAAAGCCCTTAGGGCAGCCCGGTTCCGTTTAGAAAAACGCTGTTTCACCTGGTCTTCCCGGCCAAAGGCTTTTATTTCCTTGACTCCCCGGATAGACTCCTCGCCTAAGTTATTGATCAACGCCAACTGCTCCTGGGAAGCTTTCACCCGGGAGCGGATTTTTTTTACAAAATAGTTGATTGTCCAGGCCATGGGTGCAATAAAAAACAGGGTAATCACGGAAAGGAGCAGTGAATGCAGAAACATCAACGATACCGGGAAAAGCAGTATAACCGCGTTGGGTATGAGTCGAAATATTCCCTTCATGAGTCCATCCTGGAAAACCGTTATATCGTTGGATAACCGGGAAATGAGGTCACCGCTGTGTTTTTCCTGTAAAATACTCAACGGCATGGAAAGGATTTTCTCAAAAATTTGCCGGCGCACATCTGCTCCCAGGCTATGACTGAGACGCAGCCGGATGAAATCCTTCGCAAACAGGAAAACCTGGATAATCAGGGCAAGCAGTAAGCCCGACAAAAGGTGCCGGGTTAATAGCAAAAGGTCCGCGGCAGGCATCACAATCTGCACCAATGCTTTTACCCACAGGGGTATCAATATTAACAGGGCGCCGGCAGCGGCGGTGCAAATCAATACCTTGAGAAGTTCGCCCTGGTACCGGCCCACCAGTATTTTTAGCGTTTTTATATGATGATTGGAATTAGACATACTACTTATGGCTCAATGGGGTCAAGTCTTGCATTGCAACATTTAAGCTTAAAAAATGTGCTAATGCAAGGCTTGACCCCATTGAGCCAAATTATCACTTATTTCTTCTTTTCTTCTTCTTCTTCTTTCTCAATCCGAATAGTTTTACGCAGCGATTTTTTGCCTTCCATTCCCGGGAGAATTTTCTTAAGCTCTTCTTCAAATTTTTTGATTTCTTTCTTAGCCGCGTCATGGTCTGTTTTTCCGGCCTTTTCTTCTCCCGATTTGATCGTTATCTTCTGGCTCTTTTGAGAAATCTCCGACTTCACTTCACAGGATTTCGGTAAATTCTTCTTGAGTTTGGCAAGGGCTTTCTTTATCTGCCCTTCCTGTTTCTTATCGATTTTCTCTGCGGTATTAATCTCCATGTGAAAGGAAGCATCCTCACCTATGAAGAGAAAGTCTCCTCCCTTCAGCTTTTTTATGGTAATATGTTTTTTATCCGCTTCATCGATTTCCAACAACTCATCATCGGGACCATCAAAGATGACTTCGACTTTTTTGTGTTTTTCCTCTCTTTTTTCCAATTCCTGTTCCATATTTTCCAGGGCTTTTTCCATCTCTTTGAGCGCCTTTTCCTGGTCCGTGGATTTTGTTTTAAACTTTTTGTCGATATTTTCCAGGCTTTTTTTCAGGTCTTCCAGGCTCTTTTTCAATTCGTTGTCATC
>JAGLQA010000777.1 GCA_023137075.1 Candidatus Aminicenantota bacterium | reverse complement strand
ATACTTGTCATTGCCGCCGATCTCTACCTGGGGGCCTTCGCTGACCGGTTTACCGTCCTTGAATTTGATCAACATGGTGGCTTTTTTTTGACAATACCAGCACACCGCTTTTATCTCTTCGATCTTGTCGGCAAAAAGGAGCAGCGCTTCGCTGCCGGGAAACAATTGGTTGCGGTAGTCGTTCTTCAGGCCGTATACAATGACCGGGACGTCCAATTGGTCAACCACCCGGGTAAAAACAATCACCTGCTCCCTGCTGAGAAATTGCCCCTCATCCACCAGGATACAATCGGGATTTTTTTCTTTAGCGATCGCGAAAATATCGGTCTTTTCATTGCAAATAAGCGCGTCCCGCTGCAGTCCCATGCGCGAGGTAATTTTTCCCCTGCCGTAACGGTCATCGATGGATGGTGTAAATAAAAGTACCTGCTTGTTCTGCTCCTCGTAATTGTGAGCGATTTTTAATATCTCCGTGGATTTGCCGGCATTCATGGTTGAATACCTGAAATAGAGTTGTGCCATAACGATACCTCCTCGTTATCTTTATTCGTTTACAACCTCTGTGCGGATCCTGGTATTTTTGATTCCCCGCGTGACGCCTTTGCCTTTCTTCAGGTATTGAATAAGAGATTCCGCTACCGTCATACGGAGCGATTGTCCCGGGTCCCGGTGAGTGAAAGTATAAGCGCTGACAATATAATCGTTTATCCCGACTTTGTAGGTTTTCGACTCATCTAAGAGTTTTCCCTGCTCATCGCGAAGTTGTATCTCCTTGATCTCCTTCCCTGTCGAATGTTTGACAACGTAGGTAATGCCGGAAACGAACAGTTCCAGATGATCATGCCTTTTGAAGTCAAAGCGGATAAGGTTCTTGATTTCAGCGGGTGTCATTTCGAATCGAATGATGTCGTTGCCGAAAGGGAGCAGCGTATAGATATCTCTAAGACGTATTTCTTTCCCAATCCTATAGGCCCGCGTACCGCCCCAATTGTGGAATCCCATATCCAGACCATGAATCTTCCGGATGGCGTCGGTTATTAAGTTACCCAACACGGGTTTCCCCTCTAAGGCTTCGGGCAGCGTACCGATAATCCGGTTTAGGCGGGGATTATTGTTAAAAACAGCAATTCTCTTTTTTATCTCGGGAATCTCTTCTTTTAGCGAGGCAACTTTTATTAACCCGGCGTCAATCCCGGTTATTTTTCCGTCTTTTAATGTGATATCGATTCGCCCTAAGTATTTCGAGTAAGCCCCGGCCTGGGTAATTAACACGCCATTTACTCTTTCCGGTTTTTCGAGCAGGTGGTGTGAATGACCGCCGACGATTATATCGAGTCCCCCCACCTCCTTGGCCAATCGTTTATCGGTTTCATAACCTAAATGAGACAGGGCGATAAAAATATCGCATTTTCCTCTTAAATACTTATATTTTTTAGCTGTTTCGACGCCATCGAAAAATTTTAAACCCTTTAGTTTTGCCGGGTGAGTACTGGGGATCCTGGTTTTTTTTCCGATCTGCAGTAGACCTAGCAGGGCAATTTTTATGCCCCCTTTGGTTTGTAAAATCACATAGGGTTGCGGTTGGGTAATAACCGCTTCGGGAGTTACCTTTATATTGGCACAAAGAACGGGAAAGCTCACCTGTTCTATAAATTGTTCTAAAATCTCCTGGCCGTAATCGAATTCATGATTCCCTAATGCCAGGGCGTCGGTTCCCGACAGGATCAACATTTCCCGCATGGGCAAGCCCTTAGGCTCATATTGATCCACGATGGGATTGCCGCTGAAATTATCCCCGGCATTGAGAAAAAATACGTTGGGGTTCTTCTTTTTCGCTTCTTTGACAAACCGGGCTATCCTGGCGAAATTATCTATCCGGGAATGGGTATCGTTTATGTGAAATATGGTTATAATAACTTCGGCATTCCGCTGATCCGGAAATAAGTTTAATGCCCCGGTCAACGCGAATAAAACCAGGCCGGCAGCGATCAAACCGGCCGTTATCTTTAAGGTTACTTTTTTTACAATCATCACTTACCTCCGAAAAGTTTTGTAGGATTATCTTCCTACATCTCATCGTTTTTTATATCATAAATACAACCATTTTTCAATAGAATTTGCGGCAGTAATCGGTTTTTGTGATTAGTTATTCCGTTCCGAAGAAAAAGCAGGCAATCGCCTGAGATGCACATTTAACCAGTGTTTCAAGGATTGATGCGGTTTTACGCCCCTCCAAGGGCGCAGCCCATCAATCACATTATCAAATTTATTTACGTTAACGAGTCCCATCTGGTGTCACTATATTATTAGGTGGGCTTGTAAGTAAAAAAGAAGTTCTATTCAGTGGAAAAAAGTGTTACTTATGTATTCAGCGCTAACAAGTGATTGATAAAAAGAATAAAATTGGGTAAAATGAGAGCATGAATTCTACATATAAATCCGAGGAGGAGATATGTATCCGGCTAACATCCAGCAACTTTTCAAAAAAAATCCATTTGGAGTAGTTTACTCCAACTGGGTATTGTTTACCCGCTTAAGAGCTGATACGGCGATTGAGAATGTAATTCGGAGCAAACACGAGGAGATAGAAACAAGTCTAAATGATCAAAATGTATCTTATGCTGAAATCACAACCAACACTGGCAGAAAGCACTTGTATGATAAATTTAATTGCCATGAGAGAAATCATCCTCTGTTCTTCATATTCAATAAGTATCCGGCAGATTGCCAAAAAAAAGATCACTGTATAATTGTTGAATGGGGGATATGGGAAGAGGCTGAGACTTTAAGGAATGACCTTATGGCCTTAGTTACTTTCTTTTCACATAAGGAGTTTAGAGAGAGGATTCAAAATGCCCATAAAAAAAAAGTTTGGAGTACTATTAAAAAGTCCCTTCCAAAAATCTTTGAAGCTTCAATATCGGTTCTTTCCGCTGTTCTGTAGAAATTTCATCTATAATTAGTCTATTGTCACTTAGGATGCACACCACTTTATATTAACGAGGATTTATTGTCCTTGATTATTGGATGGTTTATAACCTGTTCATCGGAAAGTAAACCTAAAAATTACATTCAGCCAATATTTGCAGCATTGATAAGGAAACAGACCATTAGGGTTCAAAGTTTTATATCCAGAATGAGATGATTTCATAAAAAAATTAGTTTTTCAGTGATAAACCTTGATTTTTTTCCTCCAATCTGATATAGTAAGAACTTTCAACCGGAAAGGAATTGGGAAACGGAGTTCTCGGAGATTGAGCGGAAATTAAACAAATCAAAGCGAAGCGAGGGTTTACCGAGAATAGCAAGAGCGTATAACAAAAATCACTTAAGTAGACCAAAAGCGTGGGTGTTTCATATATTGTGAGCGACGGGGTTCCCGTGCTAGATTGAAGAAGCGGCCATTCTTTTGGCTGTTTAGTTCAAAAGTTATACACCATTGGCTGTAAAATAGATGAGGAGTTGATTAAATATGAAACCCGAAGTTAAAGAACGCCTAATAACTGGGTTAATTCAGTACTTAAACGCCCAATCATCTGGAAATTGCAGATTTGCCGTGGCTGATGGCTATCTCGCAATTGATAACTATTTCTCTGCGATCTTACTCGAAGAAGGAATTGAACCCACTCGGAATCATAAAAAAAAGTTAAAGCTTATGCTTTCGCATTTTGGAGACCTTCTCGAAAAGGCTGAAGTTACTCAAGACGATCTTGAAAAATTCTATGAATGTTGGCAGAAGGCAAGATACTCCTCAATAAATCAAGCACCGAACAAAACCCTTGATTTTCTTCATAAATGCCGTCGTATTATTAATACTGTCATGGGAGAACTTGCTAACCGACATTGCATATCTGGTAAAGAGTTGGAAGAGGAACTATATTCTGAAATTCTAGGAAGCCGTTGGTCAAGTTTTGATGAAGCGGTTGGATACATTCATGAAGCATGGCAGAATGAGGCAGAAATTCGAGGTGAAATGGGTATAGGCTCTAAACTTGGCAATAAAATGTTAAATCCATCTAATTTTTGTGAAATTCTTCTACTAGCCGATGATGAAATTACCAAAGAGATTATTGCAGAAGATTCTAAATTTGGGTCTAAGATTGCTGATTTTTATCAATCGTTTCTGAAACTAATTGTGTATGTTCAAAACGCTCGCTTTATAAGAGATGTTCAACCTGCTGAGATTCCGAATTTCATGTTATCCTTGAGGCTGCGTTACCATGGGCAGAGTATGGAAGAAATAGAAGATGATTGGCGGCAAATGATTATTAAGGCCCTGAGATCTCGAAAAAAGGGCTCCTCAAGAAAATTCGTGGGTAAAACTCAAATGGAAATACACGAAAACAATTAACGGTATTTGTTTTCAGGCTACTCTCGAGGCAAGTGAATTTGAA
>JAGLQA010000776.1 GCA_023137075.1 Candidatus Aminicenantota bacterium | reverse complement strand
GAGGTTCCGGGAATTTTTTTTTATTGTCCGACATATAGGTTATGCATAAAAAGGAGGAAAAAAGTATGATATTTAAAGCAAAACTGAAGAGGGTATTATTTCCGGTATTTTTATTATTAACGTTGTTCCTGTATTTGCAAGGAGAAAAAGTAAACGGGGTTACCTATAAAGGGCAAACCTATGATCTATACCCCGTAATGCTGAAAAAATGTCCCGCTGTCCCTTCTCCCTATACAACGGCCGAAGGGAAGGAATTCGTTATCGGCATAACAAAAAATAATGATTATGTGCTGCTGCCGGTAACGGTTGAGAATGGCGAACCTTACGTGTATACGAAGTCCGGCAAAGGGAAACAGCTTGAAGTTGACGGCAAGGATTTTCCCAATTTGGCCCGGACGGGGCTGCACTCAAAATTGGAATTGGACCAGGCTAAAACAATCACCGGGGTTTCCATTTCGCAAATCACCTATAATGGCCGGCCCAACCGGGCCTCGGGAGCCGGTTTTATGGCTGAGGACGAAGATATTATCTCGGTTTTGAAAGGCGATAACCGGTTGGTCAAAAAATTAGGGATGACCCATCCCCGGGTGGCAAAGCCGTTGTTTCATATATGGAATGCGATACTGGAGCAATTTACGGCATATAAAAAAGGCAGGCCCTGGTGTGAAGTGAAAACCATTTTGTATAACGGCAAAAAAATCTCAATAGAAGTCGGAAGAACAAAAGGCTGGCAGGAGTCGATCTTTAATGATGAAATCTACGGCGGGTGTCATATTTATATCCGGCGCGAACTCGAAAAAGATGAGAAGCGGTTTCTTGAGCGGCATTATTCACGCCTTAATGAAAAACAAATGGAGGAGTTGATCAAAAAACTCTCCTTTATCCATACCGGTGAGATGGAACCCTATTATATCCAACGTTATGGTTTTTACGAAGGCCATACGGACTACCGCACGGACCCGGTTGCCATTTCTTTTATCTTCGGTTTGAGAAGCATCGAAGAGATCGAAGCCGCATTCAAAGGAAAATTGTACGAGGTATTAACGGAGCATTTTACAAAAGGCGGGTGGCACCCGCAACCCATGAGGGGACCGGAAGTTTGGTTCCCGACTGGGAAGAAGAAAAAGTTTGTTTTTTCAGCAAACTTTCACAAGGTATTAGAAAAAGAGATTGTTATCAACCGGGACATCCGGCTGATAATATCGTGGTGTGGTTGCTGCAGCAGAAGATTCTATTCGGCGGTTGTATGATCCGTTCGGCCAACTCGAAAAACCTGGGTTACACGAAAGAAGCGGACCTGGAAAACTGGCCGGCAGCGATACGGACACTCAAGGAAAAATACGGGGAAGCGAAAATCGTCATTCCCGGTCATGGTAAACCCGGCTCCTTGAATTTACTGGGTCATACCTTAAAACTACTGGAAGAAAATAAAAGATAACCGGTGAAACATGAACTGCGAATCCGTTACACGAAGGGAATTGAAAACTCCCGTTAAAGCGCATTAAGCCGGAAAAACAAGTTATACTGTATGTCTTCGCCTAATGAAACGGGATTGGATTATCCCAATTATACGGAATAAATGCTTGAAAATGCATCAATAAGGGACACAGTGGAGGACACGGAAAAATTATTTGGATACAGGGAAATGAGGGGGCTGATCGGTGCCCGGTTTACCCTTGACCTTTATCCTGAATCCAGTTATCAGGAATGATATTTTTTACCGGGGCACAGCATGCAACAAAAATACTACAACTTTCAGTACAAGCAACGAATATTGAAGCGCCTTTTATTCTCATCATTTCATCTGTGTTTAAACTTGTAATTACCTCTTTGTTAATTGTTAACTTATTTGTCAATTTTTTCTTTTTCATGGTGTCAACTCCATATCTGAATTATACCACAAAAATTAGATCATTCGTAAAAAAAAAATTCATCAAACTATTTAAAAATATAAAGAAATCTGATAGAATTACTTTTCGGAGGCAAAAATGGGTAAATTTATAGGTATTGAATTAAGAAAAGAAATCAACAAAACAATCCTTCTCATACTAATTTTATTTATATTATCTGTACTATTCTTAAACTTCGTTGAGATGGGGAAAATTGAGAAAATCAATAACATTAAGGATGAATTTGTCATAAATGAAAACCAAAAAATAGAAAACTATTACAGCTACAGGCAATACGGGTGGGCTGGTTTTAAAATGTTATTTATTACATCACCCATAGGTGCAGTTTTTAATTCAACCGCTTTAGACAACCTACAGTCCGCTAATGATATTGGGGTGAGATTGGATATTAATAATCTTAAAAAAGGAGGATACGTTTTTAAAAGAGGTATTGACTTATACCGATATTTGATGGTTTTCTTGTGCTGTCTGGCTTTAGGTTTTGGATGGTTTTCTTTTAGAAACCGGAAGTATATAAAACTTCTTTTAAGTACCCGTTCTAAATCTAAATTTATTGTGTACTGCTCCATTCTTATAGCGCGGACAATCATTGTTTTTTTATCAATATGTATACTAACTCTCTGCTTGATAATGCAATTTTATTTAATGGGAATTAATATAAGTGGTTCGGAGATAGTCATTATAAAAATAATGCTTAACACATTTCTTTTTATGATTTTTTTCCTTTTGTCCGGTGCATTCCTGGGATTTATAAAGAGTGCATCAAAAAGCGGAATAACAGCGTTAATTTTTGTTCTTATTATATTTTTTTTATGGCCTAATTTCTTTTATTTGCTGTTCTCAATAAAGGCTGAGAATGAAATGATTTCCGTTTATCGTACCGAAACCGAGAAAACAAAAGTTTTCCATGAATTTGAGAAAATGAGAATAGAATATATAAAAGATAAGGAGGACAAAATAAAAGCAAGCAAAGAGCTTTCAAATAAATTTTTGAATGAGGGGACAGTAAACAGGTTAGAGAATGATTTGATTGACAAAACAAAAAAAAATATAAAACAATTTCATCTCTGGAGTATATTTAATCCAGTGACTTTTTATGAATCGGCGGTTAATGAAATCTGCGGAAGCGGTCTAAATGAATATCAACGATTCTGGCAGGAGAACCTTGATAAAAAGAAGGAATTTTCAAAGTATATTATTGAGAAAATGTTTCAACGGCAAACCGGGAAAATAGAACCGTTTTTATCGGGAGACGATTATATTTTTTATTCAAAACCCACTTACCCACATTATTTTGGATTCGGATTGTTGGTGCAGATTTTATATATCGTGG
>JAGLQA010000775.1 GCA_023137075.1 Candidatus Aminicenantota bacterium | reverse complement strand
TATACTTTACGGATCGGCGTGGTGACGATGTGGTTGCCGAATTCTAAACACATGCCGCAGGCCGCGATAATATTTTTTTTAATGATCTTTCCACCCCAGGTACAGCCCGGTATGGTTATAATCTTTGGAGAAACGCCTTTCTTATCGAACCACCCTCCGGATACGTGATAGTAACCGTTATCAAGAACATTGATGGAATAATTGGAATTTTTGGTGCTGATAATGACCGTATCTCCGATTCGTAAATCTGCTTTGTATACCTCTTTTAATTTGCTGCTGTTCTCGATAATCTTCTCAAGGCTGTATCCTATTTTAAGCATGCTGTTTAATATCCTCACATTAATAATATATATGAAAAAAGAAAAAATTTCAACTTTGTAAAAAAATTCAGCATTTGATTATTCCGAATAGATGTGCTATAAATAGCATATAATCCTCTAAGATTAGTGACATGGTTACACGAGTGAAAAAACGAGACAAAGGATGAACTTATACGTGAGCTTGAGGTAATGCGAAGACAAATGGCCGAATTAAGAACTCCGGCAAACAGTCATATTTCACCCGGTGAACCACTGCTCCGGAAATTGGTTGAGGAGGAATTGAAGTCCTACCGGGGAAACCCGGACGGATCCACCGCGGTCAATAAACAATTAGAACAGGAAATCAGGAAGCGCATCAAAGCCGAAGTCTCGCTACGGAGAACCGAAGAGATGTACCGGGTGTTAGTGGAGAATGCGGACGATGTGATAATTTTAAGTGACCTGGATTTTAACATCCTGTTTTGCAACCGGGCTTGCTACTCCGGTTTGGGTTATGAAAAAGAGAAAAACGATGAATTGGAAGTATTCGAGCGTGTCCACCCGGATGATGTGCCTGTCATAAAAGAGAGTAGAAAAGAATTATTCAATGACGGCAAAGTAGAGTTTGAATACCGCATTAAACACAGGGAAGGTTATTGGATTCACCGTTATGAAAAATCCGTGATTATCTATGGAAACGATCAACATGAGGATGCCATATTATCGATTATTCGCGATGTTACTAAATACAAGCAGGCGGAAGAACAGGCACGATTACACCAGGAACAGTTGATCCAGGCTGATAAAATGGTCTCTTTGGGAACTCTGGTTTCGGGCGTTGCCCATGAGATCAATAACCCGAATAATTTTGTGATGTTGAATATTCCCATGCTGCAAAAGGCATGGGATAGTATCATTCCCATCCTGGATGCTCACTTTGAAAATAAAGGTGATTTTTATGTGGGAACCCGCTTGAAGTATTCGAAGATGAGAGATTCCATACCTGTTTTGCTTTCCGGTATATTGGAGGGGACCAAACGAATCAAAAGTATCGTCGAACAACTCAAGAATTTTGCCAGGGTGGAAACCTTTAACACCGATCGACCTGTGAATATCAACCAGGTCATTAAAACTGCCGTAAACCTGATCTCAAATTTGATCAAACAATCGACACGACACTTTGCGGTAGATTACGGGGAAGGCCTCCCCACATTGAAGGGAAATTTCCAGAGATTGGAGCAGGTGATTATAAATCTTATTGAGAATAGCTGCCAGGCCCTACCGGGGGAAAACAAAGCCATATACGTATCGACTCAATATGATAAAGAGGCCAATATTATCCTGGTTAAAGTAGTGGATGAAGGGATCGGTATGGATTCCGATACCCTTTCGAAAATATTGGACCCTTTTTTTACGACAAAACGTCACAGCAAAGGAACAGGGCTTGGTTTGTCCGTTTCCTCCAATATTATTAAGAATCATGACGGTTTCTTGAATTTTGAGTCCACCCCCGGGAAGGGGACAACCGCCACAATAATTTTACCTGTAAAGAGGGAAGAAAAATGATAGGAGGGTTTTATGCAGGATGAAGTTTTGTTCCCCTCAAATCCTATTTTGATGGTAGATGATGAGACGCATCTCCTGTACAGCTTTGAACTCACGTTAGGAGACGCCGGTATAAACAACACCATATGCTGCAGTGACAGCCGCGACGTCATGCAAATCCTTTTCGACCAGGAGATTGCTATTTTGATTTTAGATCTATCACTGCCTTTTGTTTCCGGTATCGAGCTTCTCGATAGGGCCCGGGCAGATTTTCCGGAAATTCCGGTCATTATCATCACGGGGAATAACGAGATCGAAACTGCCGTGGAATGCATGAAACAGGGGGCCTTCGATTATCTCGTGAAACCCATCGAGAGAAGCCGCCTGGTCGGCAGCGTCAAAAGAGCCGTCGAACTTAAGTCCCTGCGGGAGGAGAATAAACTGCTGAAACAGCAGATTTTTGATCCGAAACTGATGTGCCCTGATGCCTTCAGCGCAATCGTTTCCGGCAATGAAAAGATGCACTTTATCTTTCATTATATGGAAAGTATCGCGAAAACTTCCGAACCTGTATTAGTCACCGGTGATACCGGGGTGGGCAAAGAACTCATTGCCAGGGCCTTTCATCAACTTACCGGCCGTTCGGGGAAGTTTGTTCCCGTCAATGTTGCCGGTTTGGATGACCAGATGTTTACCGATAGTCTTTTCGGGCACAAGCAAGGCGCCTTTACAGATGCCGTTCAAAATCGCGGGGGGCTGATCGAAGCCGCCGCGGGAGGCACGTTGTTTCTCGATGAAATCGGTGATTTGAGCATTCCTTCCCAGGTGAAATTATTACGGCTGCTGCAGGAACGGGAATATTATCCCCTGGGAGAAGATGAACCCAAATACTCCGACGCCTTGATCATCGTAGCCTCCAACCAGGACCTTTATCAATTGAAGGAGAGTGGCAAGTTTAGAAAAGATCTGTTTTTCCGGCTCAATGTCCATAATATAACCGTCCCACCTCTGCGGGAACGGTTGGATGACCTGCCCCTGCTGGTCGATTATTTCTTAAAAGAGGCCGCGGAGAAGCTCGGTAAGAAAAAGCCGACACCTCCCTTGGAGATCATTACCCTGCTCGCTACCTATCACTTTCCCGGGAATATCCGGGAACTGAGGTCGATGATATTTGATGCGGTCAGTACTCATAAATCGCGCGTATTATCCTTAGATTCTTTTAAAAACTATTTTAATAAACGCCGGGATGCTTCCGGGAATAACGATGCCGGTAAACCGCAGACAGGTAAAAAACCGCTGATCATTTTTCCCTCCGAGCAACTTCCCACACCCAGGGAATCCCAGACGATCTTGATCAATGAAGCAATGAAACGGGCAAAAAATAAACAGAGTATAGCGGCCCAGCTCCTGGGTATCAGCCGTCAGGCCCTGAACCGCAGGTTGAAACAGCAAAAAGAGAGCGCCCCGTATTAAGAAAGGAAGGGATGCTACCGTTTGTTGCGGTGTCAACATTTGTTAATTTGCTGTATACCCAATAATAAAGAGGAAAGAGCGGAATTGCCTTCTGTTTTCGTAAATATTTGTTGCAGGATTTCGTTTTTTGCCCTGCCCCCGGTTTCTTGCCGGGAACCATTGTATATCGCGTCTTACAAAGAAAATATGTTGATTTGACAATTTTGGCATTAAAATTGCTAT
>JAGLQA010000774.1 GCA_023137075.1 Candidatus Aminicenantota bacterium | reverse complement strand
CGCCCCTGTACTCGGTTTCGCAGAGAGTCACTTTATGGTCCGGGATGGAAAAACGGCTCAAACGTCCGGCATCCGGGGGTTTTTTGAACGAAATGCGAAGAACGCGCCGGTATGGAGTGAGGGAACGGAGGGCGCAGCCCTGGCCTATTATTTCAGTAAAAACAAAAAAAAGGGTGGTTTTTTTCACCGTGAGGTTAAAAAAATGACGGGACCAAAAGGGGGTATCCGTTATGCCACGGAAAACAATTATGAGTTTTCCACGTCTCCCTCTGTGGCCGGGACCGCCTGGTTTATATTTTACGAGATGAAGCTCAATCCCTTCAAACCGGGCCGGAAGACAAAGCGTTCTGTAAACAGGTTTTTAAAAAAAATGGTTTTTTCTATTGACAAAATAATTTCGGGAGTATAATATTTTAATTCATGAAATATACCGGACGACAGAGACAAAGCCAATTATGTCAACTAAAGGAGGTAATATATAATGAAAAAAAATGTTTTCCTAATTTTTATGGTTTTATGCCTGTTTTTTGCCTACTGCGGCGGCGGCAGGCAGATCGAACCCATGCCCCAGGCATACGATATGGTCATTTTGAATACCCAGAGCCTGCAGGACGACGGTACCGTCCTGGTTCTCAAAGTTGTCAAATTAGCAAAACCGACAACCTCTTCTTTCCCGATGATCGGCATTGTGAACGATCTTGATAGGGCGGTGAAGCTGGACTTTGACGGTGCATCCCATTACACCGAAACGGTGAGTGACCGCCGGGAAAAAAAGATCGAAATTATGCCAGGTACATACAAAATTTTAATAGCCGCGGCCGGGTTGAATTTTTCACCGCCCAAAGACCTGGTCAATTTTTCGAGCAATACCATGTATGTGGTTGGGATCAAACGCCTGAAAGAAAAAGTCGAGTATGACAAATAATTTAATCTAGGAGAAAAAAAATGAGAAAAAAACCATATCTTTTCGTCTTATGTATCGTTGTGCTGTTTACCTTTACCTTCTGCGGCGGTAAATCCGTTGCATATGCGCCACCACCGGCCCAGACAGTCCAGACAGCACAAGCCTCGGCCGGCCCGAATACTATATTTTTCGATAATTTTAATAACCGGAAAAATGAATGGCAGCAGGTGAACGGCAATTGGATCGTGGCGCAGAGAGGATTCATGGTACAAAGAGCCTCGGATCCGCGGATGCTCAATTGCCTGATGTATGTGTCCCACCCCCAGGCAGCCAAATTTACCATTGAAACCTATGTCCGGATCGTTCCCGACCTGCCGTCGGTTATCACCGATTCCGCGGCTGACCAGGCATTGGTCCGTAATGTCAGGTATATTATCGGGGCCGGGATTATCTTCCGCATGAAAGACAATAATAATTACTATATGTTCCGGTTGGCCGGAGAAGAGGGGGCCGTACTGGGTAAAATGGTGAACGGTGTCTGGGTCGATATCGAAAATCCCCGGTCTATCGATTTCCTGCCCGAGCGGGTAAGATTTTCCCAGGCCAATTGGTATGCGCTGAAAGTCGTTTGCAATGGCGACCGTATTACCTGTTATATTAACGATTCCGTTGTCGTCAACAAAACAGACACCCAGTTCAGCCTCGGCCGATTCGGATTATGTACCTTTAAAACCAGGGCCGACTTCGATTATTTCAAGGTTTACGAGTAAACGCAAGCGAAAAACATAGACACGAAAAAATCGTATATACATAAAGGAAAGGAAAGTGTATTCACTTTCCTTTCCTTTTTTAATAGAGAATACAATAACAAATCAAATGAAAAAATTCAATGTAATTCATATCGTTATAATTTTTATTTTTTCCGGGTATTTAACAGCAAGTGAAAAAGTCGCTTATAAAACAGAAGCAGGCGAGCTTTACCGGCAACTGCAAACAATCCGGGGCAATTATGTTAAAATTTTCAAGTTAGACAGAAAATTTAAGAATCGTTGGCAGCAGCTTGGGGAACGGTTTCAAAAGGCGGAAACATTCTATAATCAAGGCGACTATTACACGGCTAAGGTAAGATTTGAAAAAATCCTTGAGGATTTAAAATATTTAGCGGACCACCGGGATAGTCTCAAAGATGAAGCCGCTCAAAAAACGTTCAAACCGCCCCCGAAAGACCCCTGCAGCGAAGATGCCGGGATTTTCAGGACCGCATACCTGGCTGAGCAAAACAGGAATATCAGCCGGGCCATCGAATTATTCCATCAATTAGTAGACTCAACCTGCCTGCCCGCGAATGATCTTAAATATGCCAAAGGGTTTATAAGAGAAAAGAAAGAACGTGTATTGGAAGAATTAAATAAATTAAGAAAGGCTCAGCGTTACGAAGAAAAGAGTCGCATCCTTACGGCGATAAACGAAATTCTAAAAGGTTTTAAAAGGAAAGAGCCGGAATGGGCCGCTGGATTTGAAAAATTAGTGAATATATATGATGTGACGGGACCTGGGCCGGCGCCGGAGACCAAACCCGAAAGTAGAATTAAGAAAGAAGAATCTTCGGTCCCTGAAATAAAAGTGAGAGAATCTATCAAAAGAGAAAAACCGGTAAGGGCGGCAAGAATCGGGTCCCCCTATTTCCTGGCCATGGATGTGTGGCAGAGTGCCTGGAAACAGGATTTTAACGTGACCGGGCTGCGGTCCCTTTTTAGCTATCTACGCAAAAACAGGATAAAACATATCAACTTAAATCCCGGCCTGCCCATGGGCCCGGAATTCAACGCGGAATCCTACAAAAAATTCAAACCCATTGTGGATGCCTTTTATGCATCCGGGATCGAGGTGATAAATTTTTTATATGCCGAATTGGACTACCCCATCGAGCACTTTGCCGAATTTCTGAAAAAGCATCCTGAATTGGGAATCGATACCATCGTCGATGACTCGGAATTTGTCGATTTTAATAAAGGTAAATTCGACCGCAACCTGAGAGCGGTGCATAAATGGGGCATCAAGTACGCGGCTTTCACCACCCTCGAGGTGAAGGGTAACAGCGGGGTTAGCGATTCCACCCGCTACTGGATGCTGAAAAATGTGGACTACCCGATTTTAATGAGTTATTTCGGCTGCACTCTGGAGAAGCAGAAGGCTATCGTGGGAAAATACCTGCGGTATGCCGACAACCTCGGCAAGCGGCGCACGGTTTCCATCACGATTTTATTGGGAGGCAAAAGTGTGGGCCGGGAGGTTTCCTGCGAAAGGTTATTAAGTGAAACCGCCATGCAGAGATTTTTGTGGGATTTAGACGCCTGGGCCAGGAGGAATCATCCTTCTTACCGGGGCATTGTGATTGAAACCAATTTAAGACACCCGATTTATAATATTCACTTAAATCACCGGTAGCTTCCCGGAATATTATGCTGCCTCCGGCGGCCCTTCAATGCTGTCGCTTTAAGCATCGACTTTAAATCCGAGGCATTTTTTCGACTTCTAACAAAAAAAATGACAAAAATATGTTTTAATAATATACAATCTGTGCGGTTCTAAAATTAGAATTGCCGGATGGGGTGATTGTTTTGGGAAAGCGAGCAGCAGTTCATGATTGAGTGCGCCTCAGGAAGGGAATTCGCCGCAAATTATTATAATTTAAGGAAAATATTGTATTTATATTTAAAAAAAGTGTGATGAGGAGTATAATATTGCCGGTGATAAAAAAATGGATTCAAAAAAAAATGGTATAAGGATGAAAAAAATGAGCACACAATCAAGCAAAACAAAGAGGCTTCTTATTATTTTACTTCTGACGGTTTTTGTTTCGCTCTTATTCATGAGCGGATGCGGCAAAGATGAAAAAAAAGAGGAGGCACAGCCCACCGAGGCTGCCCGGCAGACACCGGAACCGCAAAAAATCGAGCTGGATGCTACCCCGGATCTCTCCTCGCAAAAATGGCTGCAGATGCTGTCCACCGATATGGACACCTTAGAGATGGGTGATGCCAAAACCGCCGCCTCAAAAGTCCACGTGGTTTCCTACCACCCCCAGGGCCAGACCCGCCGGGTCGACGAAGTGGATGAAATGAATATCACCTTTTCCGAGCCCGTGGCTCCCTTGAAAAAGATCGATAAGGACGCGCCCTCTCTTATCGAAATCTATCCCCATATTAAAGGCGAAGGTTACTGGAAAAGCTCTACCACCTACTGCTTTCGCATGGATGAGAAGTTAAAGCCATCCTCACAATACCGGGTAAGCTTTAAAGGTTATACCGCCTTTTCCGGGAAAAAGATCGACCAGAAAACCTGGAGTTTCAACACCCCGACTATCACGATTAGGCGGACCAAACCCTACCATAATAAAAAATGGCAGACTTTAGATCAAAAAGTCCTGGTCCAGTTTTCCCAGGACGTGGACCCGGACCGGATGAAAGAGTATATCAAGATTACCTCCGATAAAGGAGAGCACTACTTCAAAATTAGGTACAGCAACGATAAAGAGCGAAAAATCCTCTACTACTGGAAAACCGACCGGAAAAACCATAAAAAATTTATTACCATAACCCCGAAAGCGGACTATCCCATTGCTACTTTTATTAAGGTCAATTTCCTGAAGGGACTGCCGCCTTTGGAGGGGAATATCGGCCTGCAAACTCCCCGGACATTGACATTTCGAACCTATGAAAGATTTGAAATACTTTCGGCAGCGAAGGAATTTATGCCCGACATCGGTATCCGGATCGAATTCTCCAACCCGGTGCCGATTAAAAATTTTCTCGATAAGATTCGCTTCGAACCGGAAGCGGAAATCAACAAAGAAAGTAACTGGAACCCCCGTGTTTTTCATATTCACGGCAAATTCACGCCGGGCGCCACCTATACCATGACCGTTCCGGCGGATGTGGAGGACCAATACAGCAACGAATTAGGGGAGGAGAAAAAGTACGTTATTAAATGCCTCGACTATTCGCCATACCTCTACCCCCCCTACCCGGCCCACTTCGTACTGGAAAACTATCTTGAAAAATCCATCCCCGTCAATGTGCGCAACATCTTTCAATCAGAGGTTCTTTACAAAAAACTATCCCCGGAAGAGATAAAAAAGATGACGAAATCCAGCTACCTGCATATGGATAAAATCGATTTAAAAACCTGCAGCGCCTACACCTGGCAGATACCGGTGCAAAAAAACCGGGACTATACCTTAGGGTTTAAACTCAAAAATATTAATATCACAAAACCGGGGTTTTATTTTATCTATTTTAGTGGAACAACGCGCACATATTATCCCGGTCATGTGTTCCAGTTAACCGATATATCTTTAGTGGCCAAATACAGCCCCACCCAGATATTTTTAATGCCCTTTAATATGAAGAGCGGCGAACCGGTGGGCAAGACCAATTTCAAAATTTACGATTTTAACGCCGGGGCGATCAAAAGCGATAAGAGCGGCCTCGCCGTCTATAATGCCCCGCTGTCTATCCTGGGAAAATACAACCTCTTCGACACCTTGATATTTTCCGGCCCGAAACCGGCTTTTATCTGGGGCAAAAAGCGTGAAATGTTCGATATGTGGAACTATATGTACGAATCCGGGTTCGATTACAACTACAACCCGGATTATTTTTACGACTACCTGTTAACCTTCACGGACAAACATCTCTACAAAGCCGGTCAAACCGTCAAATTTAAGGGCATCCTGAGACAGATCGTGGGCGGTGATATGCAAACTCCGCGGTTGAAAAATATAAAGGTCGAAGTGGTGAACTCCCGGAGCCAAAATATTCACAAGTTTACGATCAAAAAGGGGGATTTTACCCGGTTCGGCACCTTTGCCGGTGAGTTTGACCTTCCCGAAGACGCACCCACCGGTTTTTACCGCATCCATTTTAAGGTAGCGTTGGCGAACAGCAATTTTTCTAAAGACCTCACATTCTCGGTGGAAGAGTACAAGCCGGCCAAATTTGAGGTCAAAGTCAGCTTCGACCAGGACCGGTTGATTGCGGGAGAAGATTTTTCCGGCCGTGTCAACGGCAGGTATCTCTTCGGTACGCCCATGATTAAAGCGGAAGGCAATTGTGTCTGGACGATCCGGAACACCTACTACGAACCGAAAGGCTGGGGCCGCTACATCTTCGGAATCTATGAATCACACATCCGCCGCACCATCTTTAACAAAAATTTCAAACTCGATACCGAGGGGAATTACAAATACGAGAAAGACGATTTTAGCTTTGCCGGCAAGAACTCGGTGCGCCTGACCGTGCACGGAGAAGTCAAAGATAAAGACAACAACCGCATCGGCGGCAGCAGGTCCATAATAGTTCACCGGGGCCAATACTATATCGGCCTAAAAACCGGGTCCTATTTCTTCAAGCAAAACAAACCCGGGAAACTATTCCTGGTAACCGTAAACCCGGAGGGTAAGATTTTCAAAGACACGGAGCTTGACCTGAAAATCACCCGCGAAGAGTGGAAATCCTTTCAAAAAAAAGATGCCTCAGGCGCACTGCGCTGGGAATGGCAAAAACATATCGAAAATATCTTAGAGGAAGAAGTCGAACTGCCTGCCGGCACCTATGAAAAGGAATACTCCTTCAAGAAAACCGGTTATTACAAGGTCACGGTTACCGGAAAAGATAAATACAAAAACACAATCACCACCACCGGCAATTTTTATATCACCGGTTCCGGTTATGTCTCCTGGGGCGTAAATGAAGGGCGAATCATCGATTTAGTGACCGATAAAAAAAAATACCAGCCCGGCGACACCATCGAACTACTGATCAAATCACCTTTCGAGACCTCCACCGCTTTAGTAACGGTGGAACGGGAAAAGGTCATGTGGTCAAAGGTCATTCGCATGAAAGGCAATGCCGATACGGTCAAAATACCCGTGGCCAAAGACTTTATGCCCAACGCCTTCGTAAATGTGATCATACTGAAAGAGAGAACCGGCTTAAAATGGGATGAAGAAGGAAACGATATCGGGAAACCCGAATTTTACGCCGGCTACAAAGAGCTCAAGATCGACGCCGGTGAAAAAGAACTGCAGGTAAAAGTGAAGGCGGATAAAACATCCTACGAACCCGGAGGCACCGTCAATTTGGAATTATCCGTCACCGACAAAGCGGGCAATCCCGTCGAAGCGGAAGTGTGTCTCTCCATCGTAGATAAAGGGGTGTTAAACTTAGTGGGTTATCAACTGCCCAATCCCTTTACCTTCTTCTGGGCCAACCGCGCCTTAGATGTAAAAACCGTCTCCACCCTGAACGATGTGTTGGGCCGGAGAGAGTTTAAAGAAAAAGGAGAGGATCCCGGCGGCGGCAGCGGCGAATCGGCTTTCGGTAGCGTGGTAGTACGAAAGAACTTCAAGGAGAGCGCCTATTATACCGCCTTCCTGCTCACCGACCGCTCCGGCAAAGCAAAGGTGTCATTCAAATTACCGGACAACCTGACCACCTTCAAAGCCATGGCCGCGGCAGGAACCGCAAAAGACAGGTTCGGCCGGGGCAGCAAAGATCTTCTGGTCAAGAAGAAGATCATACTAAAGCCCGCGTTGACGGATTTCTCCAGGGTGGGAGATAAATTTTCCGCCGGCGTAACGGTGACCAATAACTCGGATGAAAAGTTAGATATCTCGGTGGCAGTCGAAGCCGAAAATATCGGGCGAATTGCCGGAGACCAGGATGAGAAGCGAGTCACGCTCAAACCCGGTATGACCCGGCCCGTCTGGTTCAAGTTTGAAGTGAAATCCCTGGAAACAGCCAAACTCACCTTCAAAGCCCGGGGCGGGCCCTACCAGGATGGACTTTACCAGGAAATCCCGGTCAGGATGCCGCAATTTCTCGAAGCAGCGGCAAACTTCGGCCGGGTAGACGACAAACCGCTGAAAGAGCAGGTGATTGTGCCGGGCGGGACCTTCAGGCCCCTGGATAATCTTGAAATCACCCTGGCATCTTCCGCCATGGTAGGCGTCAAGCGGAACTTCGATATCCTCCAGGAGTTTCCCTATGACTGCCTGGAGCAGAGAATATCCAAGCAAATGCCGCTGTTAGTGGCAGGCGATTTCTTACTGACCTACGGGCTGCTTGATATGAGCCGGGACGAGATAAACACACGGATCAAGGCACTGTTAAAACTTTTGTCCAAATACCAGGGCAACGACGGCGCTTTTAAATATTATCCCGATAGTTACCATGCCGGCGCATACCTCACCTGTTATGCCGTCGAGTTTATCATGGAAGCAAAGAAACGGGGTTATGAGATCGAAAGCACAATGCTCTCCCGGGCCCAGGCATTCTTAAAAAAAGTGGCCAACCATACCGTGGACTTCAAGTATCCCTATTCCAAAAACATCTGTTTCTTAGTGCAAGCCTACGCGGTTTACGCCCTCTCTATGGACAATATCCTGATGAAAGACGCGGTGAACAATCTTTTCGAAGTGAGGGACCGAATCCCCTTCTCCGGTCTAGCCTGCTTACTCAAGGCCCTGGAATTAAAGAACGACCTGCCCAGCCACATGCAGCCCGTGCTGGCTAAAACCATACTCAACAAGATGAAAGATGCCCCCACCATGACCCATTTTGAGAATCACGAAGGGGACACCTGGTGGTGGGTCCATGAATCCAATGTCAAGACCACGGCCATCGTGTTGGATGCCTTGCTCAGGGTTTACAAGAAATTCCCTTATGCGGAGAAGATCGCCCGTTGGCTCACCATGACCACGAAGCAGAAACGTTACATGTCCACCCAGGAGCATATCCGGCTCTTCCTCTCCTTCGAGTCCTATTACCGCGTATTTGAAAACGAGACCCCCGATTTTGTAGCCAGGGTCCTTTTTAACGACGAATTAAAAATAAAAGAGATTTTCTCCGGCCGGGAATTAAAAGCAAAGAAAAATGACCTGGCCCTCAAAAAATATAAACCCGGTGATAAAATAAATATCGCTTTCCGTAAGGAAGGCACGGGTATGCTCTATTACCTGCTGCGGCTCAAGTATTATCCCTTAGGCGAAGTGGAGGCAATAGACCGTGGTTTTGCCGTGAGAAAAACCTACAAGACCCTAAAAGGCGCGAAAATCGATGAAGATGAATTTGTCCCCGGAGAAAAATACATCGTGGAAGTTAAGGTGACCACGGACCAGGAGCGTTCCTTTGTCATATTGAATGACCCGGTACCCGCCGGTTTAAAGGTGCTCAATCCCCGTTTTCGCACCGGTCAACAGCTTGATCTGGAGAAAGCCAACCGGGACAACAAATGGGGCGGTTATTGGGGAAATTTCTACCGCAGTGAGTACTATTTCGACCGGGTGGAGGTATTTGCCGACTATCTGCGCCGCGGCGCTCATAGTTGGAGTTACCTGGTAATAGCCACCAACAGCGGCAGCTACACTGTCCCCAACACGGTCTGCCAGGAGATGTACAATCCCGAAGTGTTCGGCCGCAACAGCAACCGCAATATCCAGGTAAAATAGGCCCCCGGCGGGGGCAGCCGCAGAAGGTGCGTCGCACCATCTCGACGGTCTGGTGAGTGTTAAAGATAAAAAGTTAATTTTTTTTTGTAAACTTCCACAAGTTATTAGTATAAAGAAGACATTATTTTTATGCCTAAATAAGAAAATAAAGCAGCGACTACGGATTTAAAGATGAAGTAGAGTAAAGAGATAAATAGGCACTTTTTGAGGCTCATCTTCGCAAAAACCGACACCCCTGCCGCGATCGCAAATAA
>JAGLQA010000773.1 GCA_023137075.1 Candidatus Aminicenantota bacterium | reverse complement strand
TTATAATTATAAATCCCGAAAAGTTTAAATAAGCTCTTCCTTTTTCGGGTTTACAGATTACAGCTTCCGGGAAGTCCGGCTGCCGGATACTAAGGTGGCACGCCATCATAAAACATTGCAAATTCCTCCTTTCATTTTTCTCTTTTATTTCTGTTCCATTTTTTATTATTTAAATCCAACCTACAACCTACCGTCCCCTTTTTTTCCGGCCTAAATTTGCACCTTTGCACGCACCGCCGACAGATTGGAGACAGATTGACAGATTGAAAATGACTGAAATATCGGTCACCTGAATAGCACTCCTAATTTTAAAGTGAAAAACCAATATTTTGGTTCGCTCGAATTATAGAAATTAGTACAGTGTAGGTCAATACCACTTTCCAAATCAAAAGGACCACTAATCGGTATCCGGGCGCCTAAACCGAAGTTACCTCCATAAGTGGTTGCTGTCGGATTAGGGGGAAACAAACTTTTTTTGGGGAAATAAATACCGGGGCCAAATCGTAAATACCATTGGAGACCGGTTCCGGAAGGACTCGGTATGAGCATTTTGAGGTTCACCGACGTATTAAACCAATAATAATGAACCGAAGCTTTATAATCATCCGTGAATTGGTTAAAACCTAAGAACGCCATAACATTAATCCTGTTGGAAAGTGGATACTCCAAATTAAAACTGAAATGAACATTCGAGTCAGCAATTTTATTTAGATCGGTAAAATCGGGATACTTTACGTGATAAGGATTACTCCCAAAGCTTAGAGGATAGGTTGCACCTACATGAAAACTAAATCGTAAACCTATCACTTTTTCCTTTTCACGAATTCTTATCTCGTATGTATACCCTCCTATAACTTTACCTGCAAATGTCGAATATGCTGTTATAAAGTGGCGGCTGCCGGTTTTTGCCTTTTTCGGTATGCGGATTTGGATTGTGGCTTTCCTTTTTTCGTGGCCGTTGAGAAAAATGTTAATGCGATTTCTTTGACGTTCCGATTCTTCTCCAATTACTATCGGAGATTTTATTCCTTCTACATTTGCTTGTACTCTCCAGCCTGCGGGCACGCCCACAATATTAAATTCGATTTCCCTTGGCTCTTTAAAAGGATTTGCCACCGTAACTTCAAAATTGTGTGAATAACCTGCATAAGAATCGACCACTGTTACATTCCGCCATGCGATGTTGTTATCATTCGCTACTTCATTTACTATAGAACCACTAATTGGGATAGGTGTATCACCCGGAGCACTTAATATAGCTAATAGACAGTAGTGGCTGTTAGAGGTAGGGTTAGGCGGCCACCAGGAAACATGATTTGCGGCCGAGTGAGGTGTAGTGGTACAGCTTCCAGGTGACAGACTGGTTATGGTTCCTGTTCCGATGAGATTCCAATCGCCTGGCCATGATAAACCGACTGTCGGATCAGCCCAATAAAAAGTAACATCAATTGGACCGGCGGTTTGTGTGTTGATATTACAAACGTTAGCATAAATATAGTTCTCTTGCCCGTATTCGGGATTCGAATCCGGAATACCATCCAGGTCACTATCTACCAAAATATCAGGACTGATCCACATCGGTTCTCCGTGTAAATTGGATGGAACGGAGCCATCGTCAGGGGGTCTCTGAAGCGACAAAGTAGAATCAGTCCAATATTGGTGATCCCTGAAAAAGACATCTACCCCATCTCCCGGTTCAAGAGTTGATATGTGCACGACATCCCCGATACTGCCCGTATCGTCATATTGGGGTGTTTCGATCTGGGATTCATGGGTCTGTATCCAGTTAAAGACCTCCTCCATGGAAGGCGAACGATTACCATTAGCATCCTGAGCGGTGATAGGGTTTCTTATAGGTGTATGCCAATTTAGCGCATTCATCATGTGATAATTGAACTCTCCATGATGATAAGTCACACTACTGACAATCTCATTCTCAGTGGTCGGTGAATTGTCTGCCGGGTGGGCATTTTCAAGGCCGGCAGCCGTGATGATGACGGTGTTGTTGTTGGAAAGATGAGGAATGAACCCCCCGCTGTGGCATTGCTGCATGACAAAGGCCCTTCGTGAGTAATTAATCGGGTTAACCAGTGACGCAATGGTAGTGGCATAAATATCCCCGTCCATCAGGCAAAGATAAGTGGGTTCTCCCGGATCGTGTATGCCGTTAATGGTGATTGTATCGTCAAAACCGCCGTGGTCAAAGGTCCAGACGAAAAGAAAATCATCATTTGTCATTTGAGTTATTCCATTTATCGGGTCTCCATTAGCAAGGCCATCAAAAACCATCGTAACATTGGCGATTGTTGCCGAGTAGTCCGTGATTGGGCCGGTGATATGGGCATTTTCCGGAGAACCGGGTTGATAGCGAGGATTTGCACTAACATGGTCACTCCCATTATAATAGAGAACAAAGATGTTATCCGGCTCGAAACCCTTGTTTATAAGTATTTCATACATGAGAAACGTGTCATTCCAGAACTCGTCAAACCAGGTGGGACTATCTCCTTCGATCAACACAGCATAGTTGGTCGCGACAGCAAGATGGGTGCCTGCTATCATAAACAAACCGATGAACACTATTCTTAATAATGTTATTCTTTTCATTTTAATGCTCTCCTTTAATATGCTTTCTCTTGGCTTCTTCCTTTAATACCTCAATTTTGTAAATCATTCTTTTTTCTTTATCAACATTCCATAGATTTTTGCCATCGAAAGCCAACCCGGTAGGGGAACCTGCCGGAGAATGGACCAATGTTCCAGTCCATTTGCCCTTTGGGTTAAACTTATATATTTTCCCCTGACTCCTACCATCCACTATCCAAAGACAGTTGCCATCCCAGGCCAAACCTTGAGGTTTCGGGCCCGGAGCCCAGAAGTGTGTGACTAAAGTTTTAGAAGCGAGATCGATCCGGTAAACTGAGCTTGCGTAACCTGCGGCAAAGGCAGCCCACAGGTAAGTGCCATCCCAGGCGAGCCCGGTAACCCGGCTTTCCTTCATTGCTATACTTCGAACTCCTCTGCCACGCTTAAGTTCCCATAGTTTTACCTCTACTTTTGCAGAATGTTCTTGCGGATCTACTCTGTATATTGTTCCGGTTGTGTAATCGGAAATTAGAAGATCACTGCCATCCCATGTTAGACCGCAAATATCCATCTCAGCCAATCCTAACAAGCCTGGTATAGCCAACTCGAATATGACTTTGCCCTTAGCTGGATCTAACCGGTACAGCTTGTCGGTTTCATCATCCGTCACCCACAGAGTATTTCCATCCCAGGTTATCATTTGAGGGTTTACTTCCGGTATAGGAAAAGCTTTAATCACCTCACCAACTACATCAATCTTTTTGACTTTCTGCTTAATCGGCTTCGAGGCGCCTATTACACCGGCATTGATCCTGGGGTAGGTAGATATAACAAGTAGTATACTGGTGAGAACCGTAAAAAACATAAATTTTTTCTTCATTGTTACCTCCTTATTTGATTTAAGGTATTGTCAAAAGTTTTTAAGGTTAAACTTTCAAAACCTTTTCTTATAATTATAAATCCCGAAAAGTT
>JAGLQA010000772.1 GCA_023137075.1 Candidatus Aminicenantota bacterium | reverse complement strand
GGGTTGTGGACAGGTAAATAATTTACCTGTCCCTATGCCTTCACACCCGTAACCAAAACCCGGTATTGAAAAAACTAATTATCTATGATATAAAATGTTGTGGATAATAAGATTTTAAAAATAGTCTTTAGCATATCGTTGGTTTTCTTATCATTCTACTTTCTCATTCTTATATATACCGAAAGGAGGTTGGCATGGCAATAAACCAGGAAAAATTATCAGGAGCTGAAAGTCTACGAAAAACCAGGACTTACGGCAAATTCAGATGTCATAATCCCAGTTGTATGGGAAGAATTCTACCCGAACCCGGACAGGATCAGGTTAAATGCCCGGAATGCGGGATGGAGTTCCGGGTGGCCTGGCTCAAACCCGATTTTCCCCGCATCCGGGGTCCGGTCTGGGAAGTAAACAAAAAAATAGCGGAACAGGCGAACAAAAAAAAGGGAGGCAGTTGAAATGGCATTAAATAGAAAAATAGCATATATTAATCTTTCTACCGGCGAGATTGAAGTGAAACCGATACCAATTGAAATACGGAAGAAATTCCTTGGCGGCAGGGGACTCGATGCCTACCTGCTCTATAATCACACAAAAAAAGGGTGCGATCCCTTAGGGCCGGACAATACCCTGTTGATCAGCGGTGGTATCCTGACAGCCACCTGCGCTTCGGCAACAGCCAGGACCCATCTTATGGCCAAGTCTCCCCTTACCGGGTTGATCGGCAGTACCAATATGGGTGGCTTCTTTGCACCGGAGCTCGCCTGGGCCGGTTTTCACCACTTAGTAATAAAAGGGAAAGCGGAGAAACCGGTTTACCTGTGGATTCATGACGGAACGATCGAGATCCGGGACGCGGCCGGTTTGTGGGGCAAGACCACTACCGAAACCCAATGGGCCATCCGCAGAGAGCTTAAAGATGAGGAGATTAAAAGCGCGGTAATCGGCCCGGCCGGGGAAAACCTGGTACGATTTGCCAATGTTATGACCGGGATAAAAAACTCCGGGGGCAGAACCGGGATGGGGGCGGTAATGGGTTCTAAGAACCTCAAAGCAGTTGCCGTTAGAGGCACGATGGATATTAAAATTGCCCACCCGGAGGAGGCTTTAAAATATAATAAGCGATTTATCGACCAGATTGTAAGTTCTAAAGTCAATCAAACCCAGGGGATCCTGGGTACCCCGTTTATCTGGGGCGCCACCAATTCCTGGGGCGGCCTGAGAACCCGGAATTTCCAGTACAACCAGTGTGAGTATGCCGATGATATCGAGCCGGAACGAATCGATGAAATTTGTACCGAAACCATGGGCCCCTATCACATGGTTAGTTGTTTCGGCTGCCAGGTTCACTGCCGTGCCCAGTATAAAATCCCCTCGGGTCCCTATGCCGGGAAATACGACGAAGGACCGGAGTACACCTCCCAGGGGGCCTTCGGAGCTGAAGTGGATTGCAAAAGCGCGGTAACCGTATTAACGGGTAATCACTTAGTCGACCAGTTCGGCATGGATAACCTGGAAACCGGCAGCCTGATTTCCTGGGCAATGGAGTTGTATGAATTGGGCATTCTCACTAAAAAAGAGACCGACGGCCTGGATTTAGAATTCGGTAATGATGAAGCAGTCTTAGAGATGATTAAACGCATCTGTTTCAGAAAAGGCTGGCTCGGAGATACCCTGGCGGAAGGGGGAATCCCGGCCTCAGAAAAGATCGGTAAAAACTCCTTTGACTACCTGATCCAGGTGAAGGGCATGAGCAACCTGCATTCGGACGAGCGGGCCACCCCCGCCCTGGCCCTCAATATAGCCACCTCTTCCAGGGGTTCGGACCACCTGAGAAGCCGGCCGGCCATAGACCTCTACCACCTCCCCGAAGAGGTGCTGCGGAAGATTTACGGTAACCCGGTCCCCTATGACGGGCCCCTGAGTTCCGATCACACCTCCTATGTGGGCAAGGCGTGGATGGTATTCTGGCAGGAGAATTGTTACATGGGTGTGGATTGTTTGGGGATTTGCAAGTACCATACGGTTTTTCTCGGGGCGACACATCCGGGTTTCGAGGATTGGCCAAAAGTTATCTATTATAACACGGGACTTGAAATGACTCCCGAAGAAATATGGGAAATATCGGAAAGATGCAACAATATAGAAAGATTATTTAATCTAAGGGAAGGATTGCGGCGAGATGATCTGAAGAAGGGCGATACGTTGAATCACCGCTATTATGATGAACCCTGTACCCGGGGGGCACCGGACGTTATCGGTGCCAAAATCGACAGGGAAAACTTTAAGAAGATGATAGATGAATATTACGAGCACCACGGCTGGGATGAGAATGGTGAACCCACACCGGAAACGTTGAAGCGGCTGGGACTTGATCAAGAACCTTCCCACCTGCTTTAAGAGGAGTAAAGCAATGGCTAAAGTTCTGAAAATAAATTATGAAAAGTGTACCGGATGCCGGCAGTGTGAGCTCGTTTGTTCGGTTAAACACACCGGGGCCAGTAACCCGACAAGGGCGAATATTCATGTGGTGAAGTGGGAGGATGAAGGATTTTATCTTCCCATATTTTGCCAGCACTGTACCGATGCTCCCTGTATGACTGTCTGTCCCCGGGAAGCGATTTCCCGGGATGAAGCGCTGAACCGGGTAATGGTTGATTACGATCTATGTATCGGCTGCCGGGCTTGCGTGGCCGCCTGCCCCTTCGGCGCCATGGGATTCGATCATGTTGATAAGAAGGTGATTAAGTGCGATATGTGCGATGGAGAACCGCTGTGCGTGGACTTCTGCGAGGTAAAAGCCATCGAGTACGTGGAATCGAGCACCCTGAATTATGAAAAGATGAGAGAAGCGGGCAAAAATTTTGCCGAACTGATGCTGAAATACAATCTCACCTCCTGACATGGATTTTGAAACATTTATCGAAGGGCCATTGTTATGGGTAGTATTTTCCATACTGATAATCGCCCTGGTTCTCAGGTTTTTTTTCTTTCTCTTCTCAATCTTTAAGAGTAAAAAGAACCAAAACGAAGCGACGCACCTGAACCGGAAATTCATCCTATCTACGATTGGCCGGTTCTTATTCCCCCTGCACAAAGCGATCATTAGGAAACCGGTCTACACGATACTGCGTTGCCTGTTTCACCTGGGTTTGATTCTGGTACCCATCGGGTTATACGGACATATCACCATGTGGGAGGCCTCCTCTCTCGAACTATCCTGGCCAGCCCTGCCCGACGCCCTGGCCGACGCTATGACCGTTTTATTCATCATACTATCCCTACTCTTCCTGCTCAGGCGAATTGTATTGCCGGAGATTCGCCGCAGATCCTCAGCTTTTGATTATATTTTTATCCTGGTATGCCTTCTACCCTTTCTGAGCGGGTACTTTCTGGCCCACGGCACCCTGGACGCTATTCCTTTTTTTGTGGACCACATGTTATCCATCCATATCCTCAGTTCCTGTCTTATGATCGTTACTGCCGCGTTTCTTTTCCTCAGGTCCCGCCTCGACAGCAAGAATTGTACCGGCTGCGCCGCCTGTGAATTGAATTGCCCGACCGGCGCCCTGGAATTTATCGATAAAGGAAACCGGCGCCTGTTTTATTACTCTCATTATCAGTGTATTTCCTGCGGCGAGTGTATCAATACCTGCCCGGAAGACGCGGCCGAGCTGCGGCATGAAACCGGGTTAACCGATTTCTTCCGGGTGTTGAAGAAACAGGAGGTCCGGGCTGTTGAACTGAACGTATGCCGGAGGTGCGGCGCTTTGTTTGCCCCGGTTCCCCAGGTCGAAAAAATAGCGGCTGCAATCAGTGAAGATTATATTCATTTCTGTGACCGGTGCAA
>JAGLQA010000771.1 GCA_023137075.1 Candidatus Aminicenantota bacterium | reverse complement strand
CCGGAATAATCGAACACTTCATCGCTTTTATTGAACACGGCGATAGGGCTTACCGGGAATGTGATAATCTTATACCCGGCATTTTTTAAAAAGCCCATAACCCGGTTGTTACGTATTAAGACATAGGATTGGTCTCCTTTCTTCCAATAATCCATGTTTAAAGAAGAGGCCAGGGATTGTCCCGTGGACTTATATTTCGTTGTGCTCCGGTGGGCAATATAAAAGCCCGATTGCTCTAAGTACTGTGTGAAAGGCAGACTGTCGTAGTCATAGAGTCTTTTGATTGTAGCGGGAGCGGCATATTCGTCGAGAATAATATAGTAAATATCCGGTAATTTTTTCTCCTTGAGCGCCTCCGCGTCCTCACGGGTTATCGGAACTTCCCGGAAATTCCCGGTAAAGTTGTGAACGAACCGGTTTTTTTTGATTTCAAAATGTACAATATTAAAGATGTTAAACAGAATTAAAAAAAGCGCGGCCCCATTCAAAAGATAATTGACTTTCCCGAAATCCCGTTTTGATCTCCCGATCATATAAAAAAGCCAGCCCCCTAAAATCAGAAATAGCGGTATAATGAAGTGGTGACGGGCTAAGGGGACACCTAAACCCAGGCCCAATAGTTCCAATTGGTCAAAAATATGTCCGTATAAAAAGAAAAGCATAATAAAAATAGCTGCCCCGGCGGCGGATTTATCCCTGTTTTTAAGAATAAGGTGCGAAACGCCCCACAGGAGAGCGGCAAAAATAACTGAAAACAACATGGGTAAAATCGTGTGTTTGAACTGCACTTCTTCGATATTATAGGTGTAGAGAAACAACACGGGATATATGGCAAATAAGAACAGGTACAGCGGTGGAATATTTTTTTTAAGTTTTTTCCCTGGCATAACAGGATTTTATATTAATTTTCTCATTATTTCAAGACCAGGAAAAATAAAGAAATAGGTAATAGAATTTTAATGATTATTACATCAAGAGGGATTTGATGATGAATGCGGCGAGCAGGGCGAAGGAAATACTCAAGATAATCGATAATAGGACGATTTTCTTGCCGAACTCTTTTAACATGACAATAAACGTAGCAAAACAGGGAAAATAAAGCGTCACGAAAATCAAAAACACGACAACCTGCTCCGGGGTCAGGGGAAGTTCCGAAACGGACGACACTCCCATGGCACTGGTGGCCATAACAATAATCAATTCCTTTCTGAAAAAACCGAAAATCAGGGTAGAACCGAGCGCTTCCGGCAGGCCGAGAATGCCGCTCAATACCGGGGCAAATACCTGGTTTACAATATCGTTAACGGCAGCGTATTCGAGCCAGCCCATGACGATACTGCCGACAATTAAAAAGGGCAGCGCAAATTTCAGGAAATCTTTTACCCTCAGCCAGGATTTGCTGAAAGAGACCCGCGGAGACGGCACCTTCAAATCGGGGATTTCCAAAATAAGACCCGTGGGCTTCCCCATAAAAACCGAAAGTAGTTTCCCGGCCACCGCTGCCGCGACTGCCGCGACAAAGTAGACAAACAGGGCCCACAAGGGACCGGTAAAAGCGATGGCCAGCGCAAAGATGACCGTTGTCCTGGCAGAACAAGGGATAAAGGGAATCAGCAGCGCCGTTAAAATCCGGTCACGCTTGTTCTCAATAATCCGGGTGCCGTACAAAGCCGGAACGGAACAGCCGAATCCCAGGATAAAGGGGGCCACCGATTTTCCATGCAATCCCATTTTATGCATAAACCCGTCCATTAAATAGGCAATGCGAGCTAAGTAGCCCGTGTCTTCAAAAATAGCGGTTAAAAAAATGAGGGGCAAAAAATAGGGCAGCACAATTCCGATGGCGCCGGAAAAACCCTGAAAAATACCGTCAACAGTAAACCATAAAAAGGGGGATGAGTTTTTTAACCCGCCGTATAAAGGAGGCAGCTTTTCTAAGGGAATATTAATGATTTTGCTCAGGAAATTTCCGGTAAAATAAATGACCACAAAAAAAACAAGAAAAAAACAAAAAAGCGGGAAATATCCTAAGATCGGGTGCAGGAAAAAACGATCGACTCGTTCCCGGAACGGCACATCCTTACGATTGATGAAATGGGAAATCTCTTCCGCTAATTTCATGGAGATATGATGCCGCTCGTAAGAAATTGTCTCAAAGCCATCTTTTCGATGCAATTCGGTAAGCTGGGTTTGTACTGCCTGCAGTTCCTTAGAGATTAACTTCATCATTTCTTCCGGGACCAATTCCGGGTTTTCAATCGCTTTAATGGCATAAAACCGCAAAGAACCGTTCCCTTTCATGCCGGCAGGGGATTCTATCTTCGATAGGATTTCCTCAAGTTTTGCCACGTTCTGTTCCACATGAGAGGTATACTCGATCCTGCCAGGTTTCACTCCACCGGAAGTGAATACCTCATAACACTTATCAACCAGGTTTTTTACACCCTTGCCGTATAAAGCCGACGTCGTCACAACCGGGATATTTAAAGCATTTTCTAATTTTTGTGGATATATTTTTAAACCCTTTCGATCCGCCTCGTCCCACATGTTAAGGGCAATCACCATGGGAATACCGAATTCTATCAATTCAACCGTCAATTCCAGGCTGCGCGAAAGAAGCGACGCATCCACAACATTTATGATTAAATCGACATCTTCGTTTATCAAATAGGCCATTGTTACCCGTTCCGCTTCGTCACCGGGATTCAAAGAATAAACTCCCGGAAGATCGACGATATGGAAGGTGGCGCCCCGGATATTGATATCGCTTTCGGTAATTTCCACCGATGTGCCGGAAAAATTCGATGATGCTGTCTTGATGTCGGAGAGTACATTAAAAACCGTACTTTTCCCCGCGTTGGGTTGTCCGACCAGGGCAATCTTAGGTATTTTCATATCTGACCAGAATTTTTTGAGCCAGCCTTCTTCCGATAGCAATTTTCGAGGAATTCAGCGTGACATTCTGTATCAGAACCGGCCCCCAGGAGGCATCGTTGAATTTTAAAAGTTTATCTCCGGGATGAATGCCCATGGCAATCAATCTCTGCCTGGCAAAACGTCCGGCATCTATGTCCAGTACCTCCAATTCGTTATTGGCAGGCGCATCATTTAAATTTATTTTTTGCATTTTTAGTTTACTTCCAAAAATCCGTTGTTTTAATTCCCTCCATAATAAATCAATATGGCCTATAAGTCAAGAAAAATCTTTGTAATTGTTCGTTTTTTTGGAACTGCGATATCGGTTTATCAAAAAATAAATACAAATCTTAAAATTTCCCGGAATTATTTCTTTTTGTCTAAGGCGGCTTCAAAGAGGTCGCCTAAACTCGTGCTGGTTGCCTTTTTTTTATTATCGCTGAATCGATCGATCATTTTTTTGCTTACATGGCCGTCCCGCCTGCCCCTGCCGCCTTTGCCTCTACCGGAAACCCAATACTCCTGGGAATCTTCCCTGTCCGACTGCCTGTGTCCGCAGGTACGGTCGGAACATATCAACATGTTCCCTTTTTTACCTTTAACCATGAGCATAAAATTGCTACACATGGGGCACTTCGTTTTGGTAATATTATCGGCCTTATAAACAGACGTATCTTTTTTTACGCTGTCTACCAATTCTTTTGCGTTCACGCGGATATCCGCGATAAATTTTCTATTATTCTCCTGACCGCGGGCAATCTTCGATAACCGTAATTCCCAGCGGGCGGTAAGCTCCGGCGATTTTAACGCGGGAGGCACCAGGTTGATCAATTGCTCCCCCTTGGAAGTGGGGAAAATCTCCCTGCCGCTCCGTTCAATATAAAAATTATAAAAAAGCTTTTCGATTATCTCGGCCCGGGTGGCCGGCGTACCCAACCCTCCCTGCTTGATCGACTCGCGCAGCGCCTCATCTTCGATAAATTTCCCCGGGCTCTCCATCGCAGTCAGCAATGTTGCCTCCGTATACCTGGCCGGAGGCTGGGTTTTTTCTTTCTTTAATTTACACCCCTTGACCGGCTTTTTTTCTCCCTTCTTTTGATACTTTAAGGTTTGCTCCGGTACTAAATCTTCATCCTTATTCGCACTGCTCTCCGGTTTTGCCGTCACTGCCCGCCAGCCCATATCCTTGACCACCTTGCCTTTCGCGTAAAATTTCTCCCCTTTCACATCGGTTATAACAATAATTCGGTCATAACGGTACAGGGGGTAAAGCACGGCAATAAACCGTTTCGCTATCAGGTCATAGATTTTTTTCTCATCCACATCCAGGGCGGCCAGGTTTAAAGGCTGCTCCGTGGGGATGACGGCATGATGCTCGGTTACCCGGCTGTCGTTTACAAAATTCTTCCCCGGAGATATTTTCTTTTGCAGCAGCGGTTTGACCAGGGCCGCGTAGGGGCCTTTAACCATACTCTTTAACCGCTCGGGCAGCGTATCCACCATATCCGCGGTAATATACCGGGAATCTGTCCGGGGATAGGTAACCAACTTATGTCTTTCATAAAGTCCCTGGAGAACGGACAGGGTCTTTTTGGCGGAAAAACCGTAACGCCGGTTG
>JAGLQA010000770.1 GCA_023137075.1 Candidatus Aminicenantota bacterium | reverse complement strand
TCTGGCGGCCCTCACCACCGCCTCATGGGAAATTGCCGGATCAAACATGGAGATATTTTGCGCTATGGTACCGGTAAATATGAAGGGGTCCTGGGGAATGGTCGATATGTTACTCCGCAAGGCAAAAAGATCGTGCTGCCGAATGTCCGTACCGTCGAGCGATATAGTTCCCGAATCTACATCGTAAAACCGGTTGAGCAGGTTAATGATGGTGGTTTTACCACTGCCGGTATAACCCACTAAGGCCACTTTTTCACCGGGCTCGATGGTAAAGGATAGATCTTTTAATACAGGCGTGCCTTTTGTATATGAAAAGGTAACTTGATCAAAGACGATTTTACCTTTAAGATTCTCGCTTATTTTTTTGGGCTTCTCCGGGTTGGAAATGGTCGCCTGACGGTCCCGGAAGCGAAATATACGTTCGGCAGCAGCCATGGCTCCCTGGAACATGTTAAATTTCTCCGCCAATTGTCGCAGCGGTCTGAAAAACATATGGATGTAAAAGAAAAAAGCGAATATCTCCCCCATACTGACAGAGATACCCAACGTTTTATGTGCAAAGAACAGGACGAGCAGCAGGCTGAGATTGGACACGACTTCCAGCACCGGGAAATAGAGGGCATACGCATGAACCACCTTCAAGAAGGCATCCAGATAAAAACCATTGGAGCGCGCAAAGGTTTCTTTACTCTTCTTCCGGTAATTAAACCGGATAATCTCACGGATACCGGTTATGGATTCCACTAACACCGTATTGATTTCGGCGTTGGCTTTTCTGACTCCCCGGTATCCCGAGCGAATACTCTTCCTGAAAATCAGGGTAGCCGTGATAAAAAGGGGAACCGTTAAAAAGGTTAACAATGCCAATTTAAAATTGATCATCAGCATGGCTGTCAGGATAAAGAGTATCTTCACCAATTCCCCTACTACCGTTAACACACCTTCGGAAATAAAATCCCGGATCGCTTCCACATCGTTGGTCACATGGGTCAGGCTCTCTCCCACAGCCGTCTGATCGAAATAATCGTTGGAAAGATAGATGAGGTGACGGAATAAATCCAGTCGTAGATCGAAAAGAAGACGCTGACCCAAATAGCGTACAGAGTAATTAAAACTCACCTGGAAAATCAAGCCCGCAATCATCAACAGCAGCAGTAATCCGGCCGTATGTTTCAGGCCTTCGAGGTCGCTGTTGGCCAGATTCCGATCGATTCCTATTTTTATCAGGTAAGGGTGAAGTACGCTAACAACACTTGCAGTCAGCATCGAAATTAACGATAAACCAATCAGGAAATAATAATTTTTCAGGTAGGGCAGCAGGCGCCTAAACAACCTCCAATCATATTTGTGGGTGTCTTTCATGCTTCAGTTCCGCTCCAATTGTTTTTCCAACTGCTGCATCAGGGCAAGTTTCGCGTAAAGACCGTCTTTCCTCATCAAGGCGGCATGACTGCCCTGCTCGATAATGGCTCCCTGATCCATAACATAAATCCTGTCCGCATTCTTTAATGCCGATATCCGGTGTGAAACAATAATGAGTGTCTGGTTGTGGTTGAGGGATTTTAAGTTATTCAGAATCTTCTCTTCGGTCCTGGCATCGATATTGGACATCGGGTCATCAAGTACTAAAACCGGTGACTTTCTGCATAATGCCCGGGCAATGGCTGTTCGCTGTTTCTGACCTCCGGAAAGAGTGATTCCTCTCTCGCCCACCATCTGTTCATAGCGGTCGGGAAACGCGTCGATGTCCATCTCGAGCCCGGCATTCCGCACCGCCTCTTCAACTACCGCCAATTCCCTTTCTCCTTCAATACCCAGGGTTATATTCTCAGACAGGGTTTTGGAGAATAGAAAAGGATTCTGGGAGACCACGGAGATTCGCTCAAATATGCTTTCAGGGGTTAATGAGCGTATATCCGACCCATTGATAAATACCATTCCCGGATCCGGTTTCAGCAGCCCGGTCAAAACCATGAGCAATGTGGATTTACCGCTGCCGATCATTCCGGTAATACCGATGGTCTGCCCCTGTTTTACGATCAAATTGATATTATTAAGGGTCTTCTGCCCGGCGCCGGGATAAGTATAACTTAAGTGCCGCGCCTCAAAGGTCAGGTTGGTGTCTTCCAATCTTTGCAGTTCTTTGCACTCTTCTTCCGGCTGCTTTAGGATATAGTTGATCCTGCCCATGGCGCTGATTCCCTGCTGCATGAGAGACATGATCCAGCCTAAAGATAGAATCGGGAAGGTCAGCGCCGAAATCATAATATTAAATTGAAACAATTCCCCAAGGGTGAGTCCACCGGCAATCACCTGCCTGCCGCCGACCAGTAGAATCACCAATTCCGTTAAGGAAAAAACAAACATAAAAAAAGGCCACAGCCCTTCCCTGAACTTCACCACTGCCATATGTTTTTTTATATAGTCACGGTTCAACTCCTGGAAACGTTCGATCTCGATTTTTTCAAGATTGTTTAACTTGATGGTCGAAATCCCGGAAATCACCTGCCAGGTACGGTTGCTGAGCGCAGCCGTCAATTCCTGGATTTTAAGAAACAAGGGACGCATGCGTGGTATCAATATCACGATCAGACCGATGAGAAAAAGCATCATTGCCGCGATGATAAGCATCAAAGAACCGCTCAGGCCGATAAGCACCGGGAAAAATAAAATAAGCCGGGTCAGGGAGTTGGGCACATACATGATCCCGGGTCCTAACAGGGTACGTACATTGTCCAGGTCATTGGTGCAGCGTGACACCAGGTCCCCGGTCTCATTTTTCTGAAAGAAGATGTAACTTAAGCACATCAACTTGTTAAATATTCTTTCCCTGAGCAGGTATTCGATCTTGCGGGAAACACCGATAATCAATTTGCGCATCAGGAACAAGGAAACCACCACCAACAGGGTAAAGAGGATAATTTTAATAAAATTGGCGCGGATGATTTCGGGACGATTCGCCGCGCCGATCTCATCCACTACTTTCCTGACAAAAACCGGTACTTTCATTAAACCGTAATTTTGCAGCAGCATAAAAAAGAAACCGGCAGCCAGCAGCAGCCGATACTTTTTCAAATAGGGAATAAGTGTTTTCAGGTTTTTCATTTTATCTTTAGCGCTTCGAATTTACTCATGGCACATTCTAAAACAAAGTTCTATATATTTACTAAGGAATTATTTTAACACAGAGGGCACATAGAACACAAAAAATAAATATAAAAGTTTGCCAAACACAAACTATTTTTTTAAAAAGAAAGATTGTAAAATCTACTGTTTTATTCTATAATAATACAACTTAGGAGTTTATTATGGCCAAGAAAGCAAGAAATATTTACGGCGGTAGACCTGTTGAACGGTCAGACCATCCTCACGTTGTAAAAGTCCAGGGAGTTGCCAGTGGAGAGCCTGTTATTTCCGGGACACGCATTATGGTCCGAACTATTATAGAACAATACCAGTTAGGAAATTCTATAGATAATATTTTGTGGGATTTTCCACAACTTTCGTCTGCACAGGTTCACGATGCATTATCTTATTATCACGACCACAAAAAAGAAATGGATAGACTCCTTGAACAGGCATCCTATGAACATTGGCAGCCTATTATTGAAAAAATAAAACATGATCGCACTGAAAATATATCTAAATGAAAACCTGAGTTGGAAAATCGCAAAGGTGTTACGCGAATACGGATATGATGTTATCAGTTCCCATGAAGTGGGATTGAATTCAGAAGATGATGAAATTCAATTTGATTTTGCGATTTCTGAAAATAGAGCAGTACTAACAAACAATTTCGGGGACTTCGTAAAATTATACCGGGAATATTTATCTTCAGGAAAAGATCATTACGGATTAATCTTTACAACAAAATGTACGATTGCCGTAATGATCAAAAGATTAAAAAAACTGCTGCAAAATGTTACGGCAGAACAGATGAAAAATCAGATACGATGGTTGAATGAATTTGATTGAAATCTAAGTACAGGAGAACTTATATTCCTTATTCAATAATTTCTACATCCCGGAATTTCTTTAGTCCTGTAAATCCCGGTTAAGGCATTAGTCTTCTGCCGACTCTCCACTCCCTACCTGCTGCTTACTGTTTGTACAATTGTTCGTACCGGCCGGT
>JAGLQA010000077.1 GCA_023137075.1 Candidatus Aminicenantota bacterium | reverse complement strand
GCCGGTAAATATTGCGACGGGCAGATCCTGGTGTTTCACGACCTGGTGGGTTATACCAACATTTACCAGCCGCGCTTTGCCCGCAAATTCGCCGATAGCCACGCTGTCATGAAAGAAGCCCTGAGCAAGTATATTAAAGACATCGAAGCCGGTTCCTTTCCCGGTGAAGCTGAAAGTTTCCCTTTGAATAAAGATATCGAAGAGTTTTTAAAATGAAGCTAATCAAAGCCACTGCCGAAATCAAAAAAGATATGAAAAAGCACAGGTTCAGGGGAAGGAGTATCGGTTTTGTCCCCACCATGGGAACCCTGCACCAGGGGCATCTCAGCCTGGTCGAACAGAGTAAAAAAGAGAATAATATCACCGTGGTTTCCATATTTGTCAATCCCACCCAGTTCGCTCCCGGCGAGGATTTCGCTGCCTACCCAAGGGATTTTGAAACGGATAAGAAAGCGCTGCGGGAATTGGGCGTGGATATCCTGTTCCTGCCGGGGGGCAGGGAGATCTATCCCGACGGCTATTCGACCTATGTCGAAGTGGAGAAACCGGGCCAGGTATTGTGCGGCAGAACGAGACCCACCCATTTTCGCGGTGTAACCACCGTGGTCTTAAAGCTGTTCAATATCGTGACCCCGGACAATGCTTATTTCGGCCGGAAAGACGCCCAGCAGGCTGTCATCATAAAAAAGATGGTAAAAGACCTGGACCTGGATGTAACGATCAGGACCCTGCCCATTGTCAGGGCTGCGGACGGTCTGGCGCTTTCCTCCCGCAACACTTATCTATCGCGGGACGAAAGGGAGGCGGCCCTGGCCCTGTCACGGGGCTTACGAAAGGCGGAACAGTTTGTCGGCGACGGCTTACGAAAAGCGGCGGATATTAAGCAAATAGTTAAAAAAGAGTTGGAGATAGGTGAATTAATCAAAATAGATTATATCGAAGTGGTGAGCCTGACTACGCTGGAACCCTTTGATGCCGGGAATAAGGACGCGGAAATCGATGTGAATAACACGCTGACCGCGGCGGCCATATGGGTAGGCAAAACAAGACTCATCGATAATTTTATTTTAGGAGATATCTGATATGTTTATTCCATTTTTAGTATCCAAGATACACAACGCGGTGGTAACCGGGGCCAATCTTGACTATTCCGGCAGTATTGCCATCGATGCGGACATCATGGAAAAGGCCCGGCTGCGGCAATTTCAAAAGGTTGAGATATATAACATTTCCAACGGCAGCCGCTTTTCCACCTATGTGATCACCGGGGAGAGCGGCGCCGGAGAAATCGAATTAAACGGCGCGGCAGCGCGGATGGTATCCCTGGGCGATAAGATAATCATTGCCGCCTACGCGCTGCTGGACGAGCGGGAACTCAATTCCCTGAACTCGGTTATCCTGATTATGAAGGAGAATAACGAAGTCGAACGGGTCATTACCGGAAAACTCTGATTAGCACGCGGGGCGTTCTTCCTTTTTTCCCCTGCCCAATTTCATCGAAAACGTAGAAATAACACGGGTTTTGC
>JAGLQA010000769.1 GCA_023137075.1 Candidatus Aminicenantota bacterium | reverse complement strand
AGCGCCTTTCTTTTTATATACACATACTTTTTAAAAAAAGTTTTGTTGCGGCCATTAAAAAAGGGTGAGAAAGAAAACCGGTCGATGCGCATCCGCCCGGCTGTTTCCCGGGCCAGGAGTAATTCTTTTTCCGATTGCAGGATGAAATTAACGTTAAAGTTGAGATTCTTTTTAACCGGTTGAGCAATGGCTTCTTGTAGTTTGTCTTTTTCGAGGGGGAAGGGGACGACAACATTTATAAAACAGGCTGGGTGCTTGAACATACCGAAATCCACTTCCGCGTCGACCAGGTTTAAATAGTGAATATAAAAGGTTTTCGTAGCCTTTGTCTCCTTTAATAATGCAATTAGTTCGGGGAATTTTAAATATTTGAAAATATTTCCCCCCAGGATGTTTAGTTGAGCCAGGGAGGGGGCCTCAGAAAGAATATTTTTTATGACTTCAAGATTTAATTCAGGTCCGGGGGTGGCCGTGCCAAAACAGCAGGGGAATTGCCTGTAAGCGGCGCCGCACATGCTGCAATTCCGTTCACATCGGCTGTTGATGTATACCGTTAAATCTTTCAGGTAGCGGATTCCATGTTTGGCGAAGGAATAAACGCCCCTTCTTTTTTCAATGTCCTTTCTTAAACCGATCATGGGCACGAATTGGACGGGTTTGTTCCCGGTTTCTCGAGCCGGGATACAATCAACCATAAATAACCGCTTCGCTTTTTCGATAAACCGCTTGATATCATTGTCGCCTTGTACCTGACGCCAATCAAGTTCTATCACCTGCAGTTGATCCGCCCGCAGCAGCCGGGTAACCAATTTGACTACAGGAGGAGAATCACTTTCCAGCACCTTTTTGTTTAAGGTGTTATATAGAAACACACTTCCTTTTCCAATCGACAGGTATACATAGGGTTCAAGGGTTAAATAGACGGTTTTTTCAGGCAATAAAAATCTCCTGGCCGACCTGTTTATAATGGCCGGGATTTTCCTCTAAATAGCCTACCGTTTCGGATAAAAGCGTTTCGAACCCCTGGTTATTCATCACGTAGGGGCATTCCCCTTTTTTTTCCCGGTTCTCCAATTTCAAAACACAGATAAAACAGGCGTCGACACCGGCACACCGGCGGCACTGTTTCTCCAATTGGTCAAAATAACGGTTGTACTTCTCGGCAATTTTATCAAAATCGATCTCTACCTTATCCGCTGTTACCCGTCCCATAATGTGTCGATGGGAGACCCTTTCGCAGGGCAGGATATTGCCGTCCACTGTTACAAAGAGCCGGAGTTTTAAGGGCACACAGGAGCTTGTGGGAATAGTGCTTTTGGAGATACCGGGCAGTAAATCTTCGATTTTTTTGAAGGTGTCGTCCGAGTATCGATGCATGAATTTGATTAGCTTGCTAAGGGCCGGGGCCCGGAAATCGAGATCATTTTGCATTTCTTGGTAATCCTCAGCCTGGTTAAAACTTTCGATAATACCCCGGTGCAGCCGGTTCACCGCTTCCCTTTTTGAATCCTTCACGTCGAAAAGGGAAACCTCGGTAACGTGTGGGGTTTTGTTAAAATTGGTTTTGAAAAAATGATAAATCCCCTCTAAGGTATTCAAGCGGTGTATAACCGAGGTGAAATTCACATATTTTTCAAAATAACCGGGGAAGCGGCGGCGCAGTTTTTTTACGTTACGGAAAACCTTTTTGAAAATGGGTTCCCCATTATGAAATACACGGTAACCATTGCTTTGTTCGTCACCATCTAAACTGACCAGTATATGGAAGCGATTCTCCACCAGGAATTCCATGTGCCTGTCTAAAAGGGTGCCGTTGGTGGTCAGTCCGAAAGTAAAATAATTGTGTTTAAGGGGGATTTTCCGGGCATAGGAGACCATCTCTTTTATAAACGAGATGTTCAGTAAGGATTCACCGCCGTAAAAACCGATGCGTATCCCTTTATTGTGCGAACGGTT
>JAGLQA010000768.1 GCA_023137075.1 Candidatus Aminicenantota bacterium | reverse complement strand
GCGCCCTATATAACAACTACAATTCTACTATTAAGACCCCTAAAAATCCATGCCTTCACTCCCGGATTTGAATTTTAAGTCTAATTCTATTAAAATAATACTTTATAAATCTAAAAACTAGAGGAAAAAAATAATATGGAAAAGAAAAGAAGTTCATTCAGCCGTTATGGCTTTATTCTGGCAGCAGCCGGTTCTGCTATCGGCCTGGGAAATCTATGGAAATTTCCCTATATAACCTGGCACAACAATGGCGGCGCTTTTGTTATTATTTACCTGGTGGCGGTTATAATTATCGGTTGGCCAATTATGATGGCGGAAATCATTATTGGGCGCAGAGTAAAGAAAAATCCTGTTCCTGCTTTTGAAAAACTGGGGGGCAAAAAGTGGAGTCTGGTGGGCTGGTTGGGAGTTATAACCGGTCTGGTAATCTTAGGGTATTACAGTGTCATTGCCGGCTGGACCCTGACATCATTCACCAAATGCCTTAAATGGAGTTTCTCCGGTTATGTAAAACCCGGCGAGGAAGCCTTTACTAATTTCATAGGCAATGGACAGTTGCAGCTATTCCTCGCCTTTATTTTTATACTTGCGACAGTCCTGGTAATCTGGCGCGGTGTTAAAAAAGGCATTGAGCGCACAACAAAGATTCTAATGCCCATACTATTTTGTATTTTAATTTACCTGGTCATTATGGTGATGAGCCTGCCCGGCCGCGATGAGACCTTCAAATTCCTTTTTAATCCCGACTTTGCCAACCTGCCGACTGCCGGCATCCTGGAGGCTGTAGGCCATGCTTTTTTCACCCTTTCTCTGGGCATGGGCGCTATGATTACTTATGGCAGCTATATGGATAAAAAGGAATCCATAGCCAAAAATGCAGGCATGGTGGTGTTTTTAGACACACTGATTGCTATTTGTGCCTGTATAATCATGTATACAATCATTTTTTCCGTTCCCAGTGTAAAGGAGGGAGTTTCCGGCTCAACTATCGGCATGTTGTTTATAACTCTTCCGGACCTGCTCTATACTCATATACCCTTTGGCGCCACCATTGCTCCCATCTTTTATATCCTGGTGGCTTTTGCCGCCCTCTCATCCACCATATCACTGCTGGAAGTTTTAACCTCCCTGCTGATTGACAAGTTAAAATGGACGCGAAAAAAAGCAACAATAATTGCAGCAGGCGCCACCTATTTAATTTCTATTCTATGTGCTCTCTCATTGGGAGCGGCGCCCTTCCTGTCAAAATGGCAAATATTCGGCAAGGGCAAGGAGGGCGTTTTAAACACTCTTGACCACCTGGCAGCCAACTGGATGTTGCCGGTAGGAGGACTGTTCATCACTATTTTTGTAGGCTGGGTGCTGGATGAAAAGATCTGCCGGGATGAAGTTTCTTTGTACAATGAGGACGGCAGCCCCAAATTTACATATAAAGCATTCAGATTTTTTATCAGGTATATTGCTCCCATGGCAATTTTGGCAGTCATTGTCGCTGTATTTGCCGGATGGGACTTCAGTTAAACGTGATTAGGTTTAAGGTTTCTACTAAATTTGACAATCAAGATGTTTTTCACTACACTACACTTGAAGAAGTAAAACGATTTTCAAGTTTTTAGGAGATTGCGAATGACAAAAAAATCAGTTGATTCAAGTAACCTAAGTGTCCCCGGTCCACAATCGTTTGATAGTGATTCTGCGCCATCCCCAAAAAACGGCAAAGTAATCTGCTTTAAGAGCGACCGGATGGGAAGCGGTCCTCAAGAGCTGGGGGCCATGTTGATAAAGGCCTTTATTAATTCCATCAATGAAATAATTCCTTTACCGGAATACCTGGTTTTTTACAATACAGGCATTATGTTGACGGTCGAAGGTTCGCCGGTAGTGGAAAGCTTGCTTGCTTTACAAAACAAAGGCGTCAAGATCTTGATTTGCGGAACCTGCGCAAATTACTTTGATAAAAAAGAACACCTTGCCATCGGCGAGATATCGAATCTGTTGGCAATACACGAAACTCTCTCAAATGCTTCGCGGGTGATTTACCCGTAAGACTATGAAATGGCGCTTACACCTGAGTGAAATGAAAGCGATAGGGCACCGGAATGTGTATGTAGAAGCTGCATGACGCAATATTTCACTGCCGATTGAAATACCCGAATTTAGGAGAGCACGGCGGCACAGATGATTGACGAAAAACAAAATCGATATTTCGATAACGCAGCAACCTCTTTTCCCAGGCCTCCCGAGGTCGCCGCCGAAATGACGCGTTATCTCAATGAAATAGGCGGACCATATGGGCGCAGTTCGTACCCGCGCGTTATGGAAGTTTCGCGAACTGTTGAATCGGCCAGGGAGATGACGGCACAACGGATAGGAGCTGCCGACGCAGACAAGCTGGTTTTCACCCACAATGCCACTCATGCAATAAACACAGTATTACAGGGAATCGACTTCGCCAAAAAAACCATACTCATATCACCACTGGAACATAATGCCGTCGTGCGACCGCTCAAATTACTCAAAAAATATGCCGGTATCCACGTAGGGATCTTACCACATGCACCGGACGGTTTGATTAATTGCGACGCTCTGCAAAATATTGACTTCAGCAATACTGCGCTTGTTGTCGTCAATCACCAGGGCAATGTAAACGGCCTTATTCAGCCGCTGCAGCAAATTAAAAAGGCAATCGGCCCGGTTCCGCTCCTGGTTGACGCATCACAATCATGCGGCAAAACGCAAATTTTATGCGATACCTGGAACCTTGACTTTGTAGCTCTCACCGGCCATAAATCGCTCTATGGTCCTACGGGGACCGGCGCTTTGTATATGAAAACGCCTTCCTTGCTGTCGCCTCTGGTTACCGGCGGTACCGGGAGCATGTCGGAGAGTTTTGATATACCCGGTTTTTTACCTGATCGATTTGAAGCAGGCACTCAGAATATTGCCGGCATTTTTGGTTTGCATGCCGCACTGATGCACTCGCCGGATCCCCGGCATACCCATGACGAATTTCTCGATATCCTGAATGCAATCGGTGCGCTTGATTCAATTACTTTACTTCGAGCGAATTCAGATAAATATCAGGGCGAACTCTTTTCAATTCGGAGCGATCGGTTTGATTGCGCATATATAGGTATGAATTTGCAGGAAAAGTTCGGCATTGAAACCAGGATCGGGTTGCATTGCGCTCCGCTTGCCCATTTTACGCTGGGCACATGGCCCGGCGGTGCGGTGCGAATCGCACCGTCCGCATATCATAGGGTAGAGGATTTCGAGCATCTTCTGCAAGCATTACATGCAATTGTCAACTCATGAAAAAAATATTACTATTATTCCAATCGACCAGGGCGGTCATTAAAGCAGAGCGTATATGTCTGCAAGCCGGAGTCAATGTCAAAGCAATTCCGGTCCCGCGAACAAT
>JAGLQA010000767.1 GCA_023137075.1 Candidatus Aminicenantota bacterium | reverse complement strand
TTTCACGCGGAGAATTGGAGCAGACCTACGTTAAAGGAAAAGCAGGGTATGTAATCCTGACAGCAGTTGGTGAAATGGCCGTTTTAACGACTATTGTATCCGGGCAGGCAAAGCTTGGCCTGGTGTTTTTGGAAATGAAGAGAACCGCCCAAGAATTGCTTAATCTCCTTTAATACCGAGCACTCCTCTTTGGACCGTACCTCTTTTAAGGTCAAGAGGAACCGGGTAGAGTGAAGAATGGTAAATCTCGGCTCACTAAAAAAACTCGCTGTACACCACTCTTATACAATCAATAACGGTAGATACTGAAATATTTTTTAAATATAAGAAATTTCCGATATTTCAATTTATAGACAAAACAACAATAAAAAACGTTGAAGCGGAATTAAGAAAAATCCCGGGGAATAAAATAGCAATCCAATTAAAAGCAATCCTGGTATGCGCACATTACCCGGCAAAACAGGTAGCTGAAATATTCGGAGTCTCTACCCGCACTGTTTCACGCTGGATCGATAAATTCAAATCACAAGGGATCGAGGGATTAAAAGATAAACCTAAAGGACATCTGAAAGCAAAACTGACAGATAACCATAAAGAAATAATAAAAGATTGGATAGAGAGTGGAAACCTCTGGACCCTGCGGCAGTTAAAAATCAAAATAGAAAATGATTTTAAGATTAATATCAGCACGACGGCCTTATGGAATCACCTGAAGAAAATGAATCTATCTATAAAGAAATAACGATTCGTTCTCCAGGAAACCGACAGCCAGCTCTCGAATTGTTTTTGTAATAATGCCCCCGGGAAAATCTTTGTGTTGAGCACAAACGGCCATTTTATAGTTTTCATCGATATTGTACTGCGAAAAAAATGTATCCCGGATCATTGTTCCCTTGCCGGCTATGCGAATTTCGTTGTTTTCCCTGAAGCGGATCGAAAAAGAATTGAGTGGCAAGGAAAGCCCCTGGCCCACTATCTTAATATAACTCTCTTTTAATGTCCACAGGGTGAAGAAGTACGCGATTTTATCGGCTTTGCTTAACAGGTCTTTGTGCTCGTCCGTTGAGAAATAGTTCTTAGAAATATCCAGGTCAATGGGTGAGATCTCTTCCACATCTATACCCACGGGTTTATTATCAACGGCACAGACGACCCAGTCACCCGAATGGGACAGGTTAAAATGAAAATCGGCTTGTTCATTAAAAAAAGGCTTGCCATATTCATTTTTTGAAAAAGATATATCTTCATTTTTGAGATTCGTTTTGCGAATAATAATATGCCGGATCAATAAATCCGCGAATAATGCCCTGAGGGAATCTCCCCACCTGTAAAATTTTCTAACCCGGTCTTGTTTTTCCGGAGCGACAAAGGGAAGCAGACGCTCCACCGTTTCCCTACCGACATTCTCGGATAATTTTACTGAGAATACTTCCATCATCTTTGAAATAATTGACTTCGTGGAACTTTCTTTAATTGTTTTACCGTATTATTAACAATATCCACTACCTTCTCCATCTCTTCGTTTATAAAAAAATGTCCTCCCTCAAAATAGTACATGGTACAGATCCTACTGGTATGTTCCTTCCAGCCGTGCATCTGTTCGGCAGTCACATCTTCTTCCTTTCCGATTAATACATTTATATCATAATCGAAGGGAGTTATTTCGGCGCTGCTGGAAAAGGTCTCGGCTATTTTAAAATCACTTTTTAACATGGGTAATAAGACTTCCAGCAATTCCGGGTGTTCAAAAAATTCTTTCGGGGTTCCGCCCAAATCCAGGATTTTTTCCCTGAACTTATCGTCAGGTAACTTATGATAAATTTCCTTATCGTCACTCTTCGGAACATGTGGTGCACCACGTCCGGAGAAAAAGATAACGTTTGGTTGTTTGAGATTCATTTTTCTCAATTTATGAGCCAATTCAAAAGCGATAATCCCTCCCATACTGTGACCGAAAAAACCGAAGGGGGAACCGTTCAAATCGTTTTTTAGTACCTTATATACATCCTCTACGGCTTCATCGATCGAATTGTACAAGGGCTCGTATATTCGTTTCCCTCTTCCGGCCAACTCGACGGCAACCAGTTCTATATCTTTATCCAATTGTTTTTTCCAGCCGCTGTAGATGGCGGAAGAACCACCGGCATAAGGGAAACAATACAGATTCCACCTTCTATGACTCATTGTCTTTCATAATTTTGATAAAAGGACATAAAAGAAACCATTACCCGGCCCTTTCACGCAAATCAAAGCGGTTGGTTGAACAACCTGGTTAGCTGATTCGTGAGATGTGATGGCCTAAAGTCAGCAGGTCAGGCGACATTGTTTTGCGATTTCGTCTAATTAGAGTTCAAAACCTTTATTGAACTCCGCGCGCCATACCAACCGCGATAATTTTTGTTCTTCATTGAGCCTGTAAGCGAGCATCGGGTGTTTGTTGAGTTCCTTCCAGATCTCATCAAGTTTTGAATCATCGGTAGGCGTCAGAAAAAATATTGCTGCCGTCAACCTGGTCAGGATGTTTTCATAGGGCAATTCCCATTCTCTTATCACGCCTTTTTCTTTCAATTCATCCAAATGTTTCTTTACTTCTTGAATTTCAGGTACATTCATCATTGTCCTCCTTGTTTTGACAAATGAAATATTCTGATTATTAAACAAAGTTATATTGTAAATAATTTTCTCGATAAAATCAAGACTAAAAAAATTTTATCTGGATATTTGTGCTTCATCAACCTGTATGTTTCCCGGCAAAATTTCCCTCAGGTAAAACTTAAGGCCTTGCGCTTCATCCCAATCCCGGGGGTAACCGAAGGACACTTCTTCAAATCGGACTCCATCAAAAAACGTCGTGGAACGATTGTGGATATGCCCATAAACAACCACCGATACCGGGAAACGAAGATGCCAATCCTCGGTAAAGCGTGTGCCGCACCATATAGAGAAACGCCGGAAGTGCCGTAACCGGACCAGGTTCCGGTGCATTGGGAAATGGTTGATCAAAATAAGCGATACACCGGGAGAAAGGTTTTTCAGGCGCTCCTCGGTATAGAGACAGCGCTGTTCACACCACGCCGGGATGGAATCATAGGGTTCCGGGATCAGTAATTCTTCATCCGTACACAACACGCCGGACTCGGCAGCCCAGGCCACGGCATTTTCCTTCGTCACATCATCGGGACGAAAACTGTAGTCGTAAAGCGTAAAAAGGGGAACCAGCAGAAATTGACTTTTTTTGGCCGGCCAAAGCACATAGGGATCTTCCGGGGTCAACACGCCATAGTCCCGGCATATTGAGACCTGTCGCCGGTATTTGGCTTCTCCACGCGGCGAAAAACGCTCTAAAGGCAGGGTCCACAAGTCATGATTGCCCGGCACCCACACCAGGCGATTGAAGCGGCGCGTCAAAATCGACAGGGCATAATGCAAGTGAAATTCGGTCTCCCCGATATCTCCCGCCAGAATTAGCCAATCCTCCGGGTGAGGAGGCAGGGCTTCCAAAGCCTGGCGGTTGGCCTTATTGGCCAGGTGTAAATCACTGACAGCGTATAGTTTCAATAATCTATTACTCTTCTTTACTTTCCCTTGTTTCCGTGTCAGGAGGAAAAATCATTGAGTTTTTTAATCCCTCGGGAAAAAGGGAGAACTCGGCTAAAGGGTGGAGAATCGCTTCCATGGACCAGTCAGAATGAAATATAGCGCCCCCGCCGGTGGGAATGCCAAAACCCCGGCAGTGTTCTTCGCCATCAGCCACGGTATTATGAAGCCGTTCCCACTGGCCCTCTTCTTCATCGTGCACATCGATAACAAAGGGCACCAACTGAAACGTAGTAAATACCTTATATTCACCGGGCCCATTACCGGTCTCCATCCAGCCTCGTGAACCCAACTGTACCGCACCGGCCGATAAACCAATCAGCAGCGCCCCGTTATGATAGCGATTGACCAATTTTTCCCCGATACCGTTCTCGTTCATAATATCCCAGCCTTTTTTCGTATCGCCGCCCGACAATAAAACCAGGTCCGCCTTTTCAAAAAAATTCATCTCTTTTTTCGAAGGTTTTGATTTGATCATCAAACAATCTGTTTTTTTGATATCAACCTGGGAAAGGGCGGACAGGAAAATATCGTAAAATTCTTCTTTATCACCGTTTGACGCGCCGATATAGGCAGCCCGGATTTTCTTTTTTCCCGGATTATCTTCCTTAATGATTCTTTTTATCCGTTCTAAAACCAGGCCTTCCCGGCCCATGCGGAATAGTACCTGGCTATCGGCGAAGAGAAAGATCGGTTTTACCGGAATTTTCATTTTATTTTTATCTGTCATTCCTATCTCCTTACAATTTCTTTTGATTATCGTAAATTAAGCATATTTCTTTTCTCGGAAAAAATTTTAGCATCTATTTTCCTGAAAATTACCTTAATAAAGGCGTTAAGGTGTTATTGACAATTTCTACTATTTTCTCGGTTTCGTCGTTTATAAAAAAATGCCCGCCGGGGAAATTATGGATGGTACAATGATGATTGGTATGTGCCCGCCATTCTTCCACTTCTTCGGGTTTGACATCTTCATCTTTCAAACCGTTTAGTATGGTTATGTTACAATCTAATTTTCCCGGTTTTTCCTTATACTCGTAACTTTCATTAACTCGTAAATCGCTGCGCAGCAAGGGCAAAAATACTTCCAGCAGTTCGGGATGGTTGAAAAATTCCCTGGCTGTACCGCCCAACAGGATCATCTCTTCCTTGAATTCATTTTCAGGCATCAGGTGGTATTTCTTTTTATCATCGCCAGGTATGTGGGGAGCACCGCGTCCGGAAAATAAAAGATGGACCGGTTCCGTCAGGTTATTTTCTCTCAGTTTATAGGTTAGTTCAAAGGCAATCACGCTTCCCATGCTGTGGCCAAATAAGGCATAGGGCATTTTTCCGGCATCCGGACTCACGATTTTGAAAACATCATCGACTGCTTCAGAGATCGAGTTATACATGGGTTCGCGTATTCGCCGCCCCCTCCCTGCCAACTCTACGGGGAAAAATTCAATGCTCTTGTCCAGCAGTGTTCTCCATTTATTAAAAATAGCGGCTGAACCACCGGCAAAAGGAAAACAAAACAGTTTTATCTTCTTCATATTGTAACCTCATTATCTTTTATGAACGAACGTAGAATTTGCTGTGTTCTATCACGGGTCCGTTTTCTTTATGTTTAATTAACACCCATTATATCATAAACCCCCAGGTGTTATCAATATTCTTTTATTGGTACCCCCCCATTTTTTCCCCTTTTGAAATATTGATTAACATAAATTAAAGATATATTTAAGGAAATCGAGCAAAAAAAAAGCCCGGCAGGAAATTACTGCCGGGCCTCTTTTTATGGAATGTGTCGTCTAATAGGTAATCGAATCCGAGGTTTCGTTGTTCAGCGCGGAATTGTAATCTAAGGTGTAGGTCACATTATTAACGGTGATAGTGAATGGACCGGTCGATTTAACTTTGGCAGAGAGGAAACTAACGGTTCCGCCGGAACCGGTGACACCGGAAGTGCTTCCGCTGACCACACCGCTCCAGGTGATATAAACCGTGGCGCCGGAGACCAGGTTGTTGTCCGTATCGCGAATAGTAATGACTGAGGTTGCGGTGTAATTTCTTCCGGACCTTCTGATGCTCATGGCGATATCATCCACGTAAACTTCCGGGGAAAGTCCGTCATTTACCGTGACATCTTTTGAAATGTAATCCGTGGCCCCGTCATTATCTGTAACGGTTAAAGTCACGGTGTAGGTGCCATTTGCCCCATAAGTATGTACCGGGTTCTGCTGGGTGGAAGTGTTGGTGTCGCCAAAATCCCAATCCCAGGACACGATGGTGCCGTC
>JAGLQA010000766.1 GCA_023137075.1 Candidatus Aminicenantota bacterium | reverse complement strand
CTATCATACCCGTATCGGTCAATACGGATCCCGGTTATCGGTGGGACAGCGCCAGAGGATTGCCATTGCCAGGGCGTTATTAGTAGAACCGGCCCTATTAATTTTAGACGAGCCCACCTCTGCTTTAGACACGGAATCGGAACACCTGATCCGGAATTCTTTAGAATTTCTCTGCAAGAACAAAACCACCTTGATTGTTGCCCATCGCATGTCCACCATTCGCAGCGCCGACCGGGTCGTGGTGTTGAATGACGGTTGTATTGTCGAGACCGGCCCCCATAAAGAGCTCCTCAGCCGGAAAGGCCTGTACCACAAACTCTTTTCTTATCAAGATTTTCACTGACCCCTGGACACTTGCCTTATTCGGTATGTGAGGGATAACTACTCCATAAAGGATATGCCGTATCGTTTCCAGATTTTCAGGGCAAGATCGATAGGTTTGATCATCGGTATGGTATAAGTACGAAGGCCTTTTTCGGACAAATACTCCCGGCACCTGCCCACATAATCGGAAAATCCCCTGGCTGAAACGATCAGCGGTTTTGATAATTCCGCCTTTAACTCGACCAATCGTTCCGGCAGATACTCCGACAACAGCGGCACCTGTAAATAAATAGCCGCGATGATTAAATCGGTATTCGGGTCTTTATCGATGATGCGAATGGTCTCAAGTAGGCGATCGTCATCGCAATCACCCAACAAATCAATGGGATTATTACCGACATTTTTTAAAAGTTGGTTGCTTTTTCCCAATTGTTCGGATTTGAGACCCTGTTTCATCAACTCTTTTAACTCCTGCTTTGTCTCCGGGGCAAAGCTGGCCAGGTGCATCCCTTTCTCGGTGATTTGATCCGCTATCAGGATGGCTGCGCCGCCGCCGACACTGACCACCGCAGTGCGGTCGCCATCGGTCTGGGGTTGACTGGTCAATATGGACAATACATTGACCAGGATTTTCGGGTCTTCGGTCAGTTCCTCGACTAAGTAAAACCCGGCTTGCTGGCAGCAGGCTTTGAAGGCTTCATGACTGCCGGCCAGTGAAGCCGTATGGGATAATGCGGCCTGGGCGCCGCCGCCGGTACCTCCTTTGATAACCAGTACCGGTTTCTTTTTGGTCACTTCCTTACCGATCTCCAGCAATTTCAAGCCGTCGGCCACTCCTTCCAGGTATATGGCGATGAGCTTGATTTTCGGATCCCTGCCCATATGGGCCAGGATTTCCGGCACTCCGACACAGCTCGCATTGCCGATAGATACCCATCTACCAACACCCATATTATCGGCTTCAAACATCTCTAATAATTCCAGGCCGATTCCCCCGCTCTGGGAGATGATGCCGATGCCGTTCGGCTTTTTTACGGGCAGCGAACGCTGCTCGGGAATGAAGTTGGTATACAATTTGGAAAAATTATCGATTACTCCCAAACAATTGGGCCCGATATAGGCGACATTGTATTGATTGCTCAACTCGATTAACCTGTCTTCCAGTTCATGCCGCCCGATCTCGGCAAAACCGTCGCTGAATATAATGGCCCCTTTGCCGCCCAATTTACAGAAATCCTCGAAAATTTGCACGGTTCGTTCCGCGTTTACCGCGAAAATGCCGACTTCAGGCACCTCCGGCAAATCCTGTAATCGTTTATAGCAGGGTAGTCCTTGAATCCTTTTTAACCGCGGATGTATGGGGTAAAGTTTTTTTATTCCGAGACAGTTTTTTAAGATAACGCCGCCCTGGGTCCCGGGCCGGGAAGCGCCGATTACGGCAGCCGATCTGGCCGCGAATATGTCTCCCAGGCTTTTCACCTTAGCGGCAGATAGTTCGCAGAAACGATGGTAAGACACTGGCCTGCTGCCTTTGATTAAGCGGTAGTCTACGATGTCGAAACCTGTATTACGGGTAATGACCGGGTTTAAATCCAATTCTAAAATTTCGGGATTTTCCGCCATAAGCCGGGAGACGTTTATGGTTAAGCGAATGATTGCCTCTTTATCGAGGACACGGTTCCGGTAGCCGTCGAGGGCCGTTCCCGCCTTTGTCTGGGATAACATACGCAGCACGTCTTCACGGGTTAACACACCGATCCCGGTAGCCGCATCCGAATATAATTCTACGTATATTCCCCCGATGCCGATCATGGTGATAGGCCCGAAACCGGGATCCTGTTTGGCGCCGATGAACAGTTCGAATCCATACTGCGCCATTGGCTGTACCAGTATTCCGAAATCCGGCTGCGTGGATTCGGTTTTAAACCTTTCCAGCATGTCGTGATAGGCGCGGGTCAATTCGTCCTTATTTTCAAGGTTCAATATAACACCGCCGCGGTCCGATTTGTGAATTATCGATTCGGAAAGGACTTTAATTACTAAAGGATAGCCCTGTTCATCGGCCGCGTCTAAGGCATCCTGCACACTATCGGCCATTTCCCCTTTTATCGGGATATCATATTTAACTAACAATTTTTGACTTTCTTCAAAACCCAATTGTACCGATTTCATAGGTTTACCTCCAGGTAAAATTTTATCACCCGGTATTTAAAGAACCGGTGTAACACTTGTTTTTTGTTACACTGCCATTATAAAAGAACTGCCCTTTTATTTCAATAGTCTACACTGTAGATCCACGAGTGCGTCATTATTAAAATCCTTTATAAAATAGATGTATAAGGCGATATGCAGGCTGTAGTGTCCTGCTGTTGATCAGCAATTTCGCACATACCTGGTAAATAGCATGAAAATCAAGGTGATTTATTTTTCCTGTTAGTCTATGGAATAACATAGATCTTTTGCCTATTAATTCTTTTTTTGGTTTGATTCATTCAATTTATATAAAATCCCCT
>JAGLQA010000765.1 GCA_023137075.1 Candidatus Aminicenantota bacterium | reverse complement strand
ATATAACCGGTGACTCTTCCTTCTTTAATTCTTATTCAAATCCATCACGATCAAATCGGCAGTCAATGTCTTTGCCGTTTTGTCATAGGTTCCGCGGGCTTTCATCATGTCGTATTTGCCGGAATTAATCCCCTTAACAAGTTCGGTTCGCGAAATATCGGTTGTCGTACCTCTATACTTCTCGATAATTTTGACACCTGATTCAACGACAACGGTAACGGTTCTGCTGTCGATATTACCGACGCCGCCGCCCCTGATGAGTTGGATATGAAGCGGGGAAGTGGAGATGACGGAAAACTGCTTGCCGACCCAGGTTTGCCGCTCGCCCTCGTCATCATCGTCATCATCTTTGTTTAACTCATATTCCAGTACCGTAAACACATCCATGGTTCGCAGGTTAAATAAACCTTCCAGTTCGATTTCATCATCCACCTGCACATCCGCCGGGAATTCATATTCAAATCCCGCGGTCATGGGATTATTGAAGCCGGGAATATTCTCGACAGCGATACCTTCAATCTTCGCGACGTTAACGGTTATTTGGCTCAGCGCTTGATCCACGGAGACCACGGTGCCGAAAATTTTTGTCTCCCGTAGTTTTACTTTTTGAGCAAAAGCGGGATCATCACTCAGCCCGGTTACCCTGACTTCCTGGCCCAAGGCAAGCTGGTCGGCGGTGGCCGGTTCACAAAGTTTGGTATAAACGAAAAAGGTGTTGGCGTCGTAAGTGATGGTCTGGGTTGAACCCAGTGCGAAACCCGAATCCCGGGGATCTAAAACCAGCAGGTCAAAGGTCATATCACCAAGGCCGGTAACAAGCCCCTGGGATTCCATACCGTGGTTCTCAAACTTCCGCTCGATTTTGGTGGCGGTAACCGTATTGGTAACCACATCCAGGGTGCCCGTGATCTCAACCATGTTGCCGGGGAAAATAAGCACGGTCAAATCAAAATCCGGATCTGCCGGGGTTGTGATCAATTCATCGACTTCCACGACCGTCTCATCCGTAAGTGCGATATTGAGGGTTTCGCCATTAAAGGTAATAACCAATGACATGGCAGCCACCGATTCAACGACGCCCTTAAATTCATCGAGCAGCGGGTCCTCGTCAGGGGGACCGACCTTAATCACCAGTGTGGGCATAAGCAGTACGCTGCCGTGGGGACCGGCAACGATGTTGTAAACCGAGTTGTTCAGGTCGAAATCGATCTCGATATATAGATTGTCGCTCGTGACTGTGATGTAGGGATTCAACAGGGCTTTTGCCGTGCCGTAATGCTGTTCTTTTACCGTTAAGGTGTTACCGTCCAAATCGAGAGCCACGGCATTCTCATAAGAAAGGGAAAGGGTTTTATAGTTTCCCGGAGCCAATGGAACCGTTCCCAGGAGTGCGCTTAAATCCTGGAGATCCAAGAGGTTAAGGGAAAAGGGTTCGTCTCCCACCTCTTTGAAAAAGATGATTGTTTGGTTTCCTTCTAAGTCGGCGATTGTCAATTCCGTGAGATCCACCTGGAGTACGGACAATTCATCCCGGGGAGAATCGGTAAGGGTAAATATCCCACGGCTCCAATTGACTTTAGGATCATTGCTTGAATTATTATCGCGATCGCAGCCGATGAAACCAAGTAAAAGTAACGAGATAAATAAAATAACACATTTTTTCATGAGTTGCCTCCTCATATTTTTTATTTTGTGTTGGCCCCATTTTCGGTGCCAGATAATACAGCAATTTTCATGCCGGAATAAAAAAAATAAAAAAACCGTTTTATGATCAATGTTTCCGGATTTTAGCGGATTTTAGAGCGAAAAAAAACGACAAATATTGTCAAAAAAAACGACAAATATTGTCATTCTGTAGAAAAAAAGGGGGAGGTGAGTGCAAATGTGCAAATTTTGTACGCATCGCCCCCTTAATCGTGAAAATCGTGAGAAAAAGTCTGAAATGATTTGACTTATGAGCTTATATTTATTATACTTAGGCTTGAAAAAATCTAAATTAGTATTGCAAAAACAGGAGGTAGAAATGCGCAATGCGTTAATTATGGGTGCTGCAGGAAGAGACTTCCATAACTTTAACATGTTTTTCAGAGGTAGGCAGGATATAAGAGTCGTTGCCTTTACGGCCACCCAGATTCCCGACATAGAAGGACGTAAGTATCCGAAAGAACTGGCAGGTGAGTTTTACCCTGATGGAATCGATATTTACCCGGAAAGCGAGCTTATCGAGCTGATCAAAAAACTAAATGTTCATGATGTCTACTTTTCATATAGTGATTTACCTTATGAAGATGTGATGAATAAGTCCGCCGACGTCAATGCGGCAGGCGCTAATTTTATATTATTAGGCCCCAATGAAACAATGGTTGAGAGTACGAAACCGATTGTATCCGTGTGTGCGATTAGGACCGGATGCGGCAAGAGTCAAACCACCCGCAGGGTTAGTTCAATCTTACGGGATATGGGTTACAAAGTCGCCGCAATCAGGCACCCCATGCCCTACGGCGATTTAGTCAAACAAAAAGTGCAAAAATTTGAAACCATTGCCGATCTAAAGAAGCACGAGTGCACCATCGAAGAAATGGAGGAATATGAACCTCATATCGATAATGGAGTAATCGTCTTCGCGGGAGTTGACTATGAAGCCATTCTAAGAGAAGCTGAGAAAGTGGCGGATGTTATCCTGTGGGATGGCGGTAATAATGATTTCTCCTTCTACAAAGCGGATATCGAAATCGTGGTTGCCGACCCGCACCGGCCGGGCCACGAATTAACCTATTATCCCGGCGGCGTCAATTTCAAACGCGCCGATGTGATCGTGATCAATAAGATCGACACCGCAAACTTAGACGATATCCTGGAAGTCAGGAAAAATATCTCCGAAGTAAATCCCAGGGCGGTCGTGGTTGACGCGGCGTCACCTCTTTTCGTAGAAAATGGCGAGCAGATCAGGGGTAAGAAAGTTCTTGTAGTAGAAGATGGTCCAACCCTGACCCACGGCGGCATGAAATACGGGGCCGGAGTATTAGCTGCCCTGAAATACGGAGCCGCGGAGCTTGTAGATCCCAGGCCCTATGCCGTGGGAACTATTGCCGAAACCTTTGAGAAATATCCGGAAATCGGTGAATTGCTGCCGGCCATGGGTTACGGTGCCGGGCAAATGAAAGACCTTGAAGCCACGATTAATAAAGTTGACGCGGACTTAGTTATTATCGGCACACCGATCGATTTGGGCAGAATCGTTAAATTCAAGAAACCCACTGTCAGGGTGACCTATGAACTGGAAGAGATCGGCACGCCGACTCTATCCGATATTTTGAAAAATCATCCCAGGTTAAAAAAATAAATTTTTTTAGATTGTTTCGAGCCGGGGCTGAAGTTACCGCCCCGGCCTTTGATACGGAGTAATGATGAAGAATAAACTGGCTCTTATTGCTTTTGGCGGGAATGTTATGCTCTCTGCAAAGGGGAAAGGCACGGCCAAAGAGCAGTATCAAAATGCCAGGAAGGCCGCAGTCTTAATGGTCGATATCATTAAGAAAGGTTTTGAATTGATTATTGTTCATGGAAACGGGCCGCAGGTGGGCAATGTGATGCTGCAAATGGAGTCTGCCTCGGATATCGTCCCGACTTTCCCTCTTGATGTCTGCGGCGCCATGACCCAGGGCAGCATGGGCTATATACTGGAAAGAGCCATTTTAAACGAGTTAAGGAAACAATCTATAGATAAAGAGGTGGTAACGATTTTAACCCAGATGATTGTGGATCGGGAAGACAGGGCATTTGCCAACCCGTCGAAACCCATTGGCCCGTTTTATAATACCCCGCGAGCAAAACAATTAAAGAGGGAAAAGAAATGGGAAATGGTTGAAGATTCGGGAAGGGGCTTTCGCCGGATTGTGGCCTCTCCGAAGCCCCTTGATGTGATCCCCAAGAAGGCTATTCGAGCCATGGTGGAACAGGGCGTCGTCGTCATTACTGCGGGCGGGGGCGGAATCCCTGTTTTTTTAAATTCCCGCGGCTATTTCGAGGGTGTTGAAGCCGTTATCGATAAAGATTTTGCCTCATCATTAATTGCCAGGGAAGCCGGCGTGGACCTGTTTATTATTTTAACCGGTGTTGACCGGGTAATGGAGAATTTCGGCAAGGCGAACGCCAGGCCTGTACCGACAATAGATGTAAACCAGGCCCGGAAGATGCTGGCTGAAGGGCAATTTCCACCAGGTTCCATGGGGCCGAAGATTTCCGCTTCGATTGAATATATAAGCGGAGGAGGCAAAGAGGTTATTATAACATCCTCGGAAAAGCTCAGGTTAGCATTAACCGGAAAATCAGGGACAAAGATTATTGCCGATTCGACGGTTAATTAAGGAGATAAAAGTGGACGTAAATCTAAATATTGAGAAAGGAGATATCGATTTTCTTAAAAAGCAATTGCATGGAAAGGTCTTGCCCCTTGATTTGGAAGAGATCGCTTTTCAGCTTGCGCTTTTTAAAACCCGGAAGAAAAGAACGGATAAAGTAAAAATGTACAACCCCAATTGTCAATATAAAGTCGGTGATTTGATTTACAAAGAGTACCCGGGCAAGATTCCCGTCGGGGCAAAAAAACACATTGACATGGAAAGTGGGGTGGTATTGAGGGTCGCGGAGGTCAGGGAACGGTTCGGTTTACACGAAATAAAATTGTGTTACGAAGGCACCTCGGAGTTCAGGAGATACACCGATTTTTTAGAAAGGCAGAAGATCGAACTCCTGCTTCCCCATAAACAGAAAGAGCCCTGCGAAGACGCCGAATATTTGTCTCAGGAGATAGATCCCAGGAAAGAGCAGGCCCCCCTTATAGAAAGGGATTTCAATATTTTAAAAAAGAAATTGGTTTCCGCCTTGAATAAGGAACCGGGTATAGCCTTAATCAGTAAAAAGGCACTCTTGATAAAAAACCTTAAATCGATAGCGCCCAGTGTGTTTGACAGGATAAGAGAGTTTTTAAAAGAAAACAAACAATCCGTGACCACGGAATTTCTCGTGGAAAACTTTGTCGGGAGCGAACCGGGGGCGGAGGATTTCAGCACTTATTGTTTTTCTTTAAACTACATCATGAAGACCGATTACAAGATTGATTTCCAGCAGACCAATGATGTGGACTGGGGCAAATGGAATTTGATATCGGTCATCTATTATATGAAGAAAAATTCGATAATGAGTGAAGATAACCCCCTTGTCAATAGTGCAACCCTCAGTGTCAAGAAGAATGTCAGCTATAAAAGGAGAAAGTTTGAAGAATCACTTTTTCCAGAGGGCATTTCAAAATATTATTTGAACCAACGGGAAATCACTGCCGGAGCGGTAAAAGTCAAACCCGGTTTTTTTGACTTAGGCGAATCCATTGAGGTTGAAGTAGTCGACGGTAAAACAAAAAAAATGTATTTGATCTACTATTACAGTGACGTGGATTTAATGTTAGGATTTAAAGAAATCTTTGAAAAATACAAGGTTCTGCAAGGGGCCATATTAACCTTTGAACAAGATGATGACGGGAAGTTGTATTTTAATATTCGCACCACCAAGAAGGGTACTATTACCGACAAAGTTGAATATGATCCCGGGAAAAAAGCCTTTAAAATCTTAGAAGAGAAAATTGCATCTCCCGTATTTGTCTTTAAATCCATGTTTCTAGAAAGCGCTGTTTTTACTACACTTTATGAAAAGATCGACGAATTCCGGCAGATCGAGACGTTAAACAAATTGGTTCACAAGGTATTCTTAGAATTTGGCGTAAAAGAAAGAAATTATGAGATTCATGTTCTCCGGCTGCACCATATTTTAGATTTGGTTTACCCTATAGATTTAAGAGCGATGGAAGACATCCTTCTCGGTAATGTCGAATTTGTTCCTTCCGAAAAACTCTCCGGCGTTTTTTATCTCGACTCGAACGCCGTAGCCGAAATCGAAGAGGAAGACTATAAACGCAGAGAAGTAGTGGTCGACGAATCGAAAAAGAAACAGGGCGAAATCCGGAAAAAGAAGCGGGACGAAGAGTTGAAGATTAAGGAAGAGATCCGGAGAAAAAGAGAAGAACGGCGCAAGAAGAGGGAACAGGAAATGTTCCTGAAGGAAAAATTGGAGAAAGAGAGGCGGGAGAGGGAAGAGAAACTGCAGCAGGAATTGAAACGAAAGAGAGAAGCACAAAAGAGTGACGGCGAGATCAGGAAGAGATTTCACAAAGGAGATCCGAAAGATTTCAAACGAAAGGAGAGAGAAATCCCGTCCAGACAAAGACCGGAAGCGGGCCCTCCCCCGAAAGAATCTTCATTGAAAGATATACCCGGTAAAGCCGTTCATTCCAGGAAAACAAAGAAAAAAACGGAAGAAGAACGAGTCCCAAAGGCGATGAAAAAAACCGTCAAAAAGCCGGTTGAAGACAAAATGACCGAAGAAGATATCAAAAGCCAGATTCAATTGGAGAAGTTGAAAGAGAAAATAATAGCAGAAAGCAAAGATAGAGCAGGAGCGGCTAAAAAAGCGGGCAAAGAAAAAAAAGTTGCCTACAGTGATAACGGCGGTTTTGGCGGAATACTGGCGTCCAAGCTTGATGAGATTGTAAAAAAAGATACAGATAAAGACAAAGAGGATAAAGAGAAAAAGGACACAAAGAAATGAAGTTGTTGTATTCATCCTGGATGCAAGAATTGGACGCCGATACCATAAGCGACATCGGTATCCCCTCCATCGTTTTAATGGAAAATGCCTCCCGGGGAGCAGCCCGGTTTTTTAAGGAGGAATTCCCGCCGGAACGGTACCCGAATGTCATTGTCGTTGTGGGGAAAGGTAATAATGGCGGCGATGGCCTTGCCGTGGGCAGGATTCTGCACCAGGGGGGGTATAATGTCGCGTTTATCCTTCTCGCTCCGCCGGAAACGTTGAATCCGGACCCGGCGGTCAATTTTAATATTATAAGAAAATTGAACCTTCGCTACTCCGTCATAAACGATGCCGAAGCTTTAACCGACGTGTTTGACCGGTATACGTCCCATGATACCTTTCTCATCGATGCCCTCTTCGGCACCGGCATCAACAAACCCGTTAAGGAAGGCCTGTACGCGGACGTTATCCGGGCTGTGAACGGCTCGGGCTTTGAGATAGCCGCCCTGGACGTCCCCTCAGGATTATCGGAATCTTTTCTTCCCGGAACCGGGGAGCAGGTAACGGCCTCCGTAACCGCCACATTCCAGAGTTTGAAAATCGCTCATATCCATCCTGACGGCAGCAAGTACTGCGGTAAAATCAGGGTGCTGGATATCGGGATTCCCCGGGAATTTTTCCAGCGGGAAAAATATTATATTGACCTGATTTTGCCGGACCATTTTAAGCAGCTATTTAAAAAAAGGGAAGTCGATGCCCACAAAGGTCATTTCGGTCATGTTCTCACTATCTCCGGCTCCCTGGAAAAACCCGGCGCGGGAATTTTGAGCGCTTTCTCGGTTCTCAAATCCGGGGCCGGTCTGAGCACTGCCGCCGTTTTTTTTGAGAATCCTTTGGCAGCGGTAACCGCCCACCCGGAGATTATGACCCTGATCTACAAAAAAAGCAGCGATTTATTAACACGTTTGGCTGAATTCAATACTGTCCTGATGGGGCCCGGTTTGGGGGATTCTGACACCACTTTTGATATTGTCTCCTCGATGTTAAAACATTCCTCCGCTCCCCTGGTACTGGATGCCGATGCCCTGAATGTCCTGCGAGACAGGCGCGAGGTACTCAAGCAGAAAAGGGACATACCGGTAATCATAACTCCCCATCCGGCCGAATTTTCCCGCATCAGCGGCCTGGCCATGAAAAAAATTCGTGAGAACCGCATCGGGGTCAGCCGCGATTTCGCCAGGGAATACGCCGTATATGTGGTCTTAAAAGGCCATCACACCGTCATTGCCACTCCCACAGGCCGGGTTTATATCAACCAGAGCGGTAATCCCGGTATGGCCACAGCCGGAAGCGGCGATGTGCTCTGCGGTATGCTGGCCGGTATGATCGCGCAATTCAGCCCGGCTCACAGCTTAGACCAAATCCTCCAGGCCGGTGTATTCCTCCACGGGTATGCCGCCGACCTTGCTGCGGAGAAAACAGGGGAGGTCAGCCTTACTGCCACGGATATCATCGATCATATCCCGGCAGCTATCCGGGGTTTAGATGCCTACAAAAGTGCGTTCCAGTTCGCCTGAAGAGACCTTTAAAACCGGGGAAAAAGTCGGTAAGAGACTGCAGGGCAGGGAGATCATCCTGTTAACCGGAGAATTGGGGGCAGGTAAGACCCTGTTAACCAAAGGTATTGCCGCGGCCGTGGGCATCGATGCCAACGAGGTTGTCAGCCCCACATTTACCATTATGAACCGGTATGAAGGAAGGTTCTCCCTGTATCATATCGATCTCTATCGCCTGGGCGAAAATCTTAAACATACCGCTGCCGCGCTCCCGGAGATCGACGAACATATCGATGAAGGCATCATTGTGATCGAGTGGGCGCAATTTTTACCGGATATCTATTTCAACCTGAAAAATTCCATCAAGATAGATATCCGGGTTATCGACGATAATACCCGGCTTGTCATTTATTCGTAAGACACAACGATTCCAAACCCGGAATTCTCCGGCAAAAGTCTGTCTAAAAAGGTGGATTGTAAATTTTTGTGGCTCCGGAAGGCCCCACTACTTTTGCTCCCACATCGGGATTGTTCCGGCAAAATTGTTCCACCTCCCCGGGCCCCATCACAATAAAAGCCGTGGAAAGGGCATCGGCCAGGGCAGCGGAAGAGGAAGCGGCCCAGGCAGACAGATGTCCCTTTGCCGGTTTCCCGGTACGCGGATCGACGATGTGCTCACCCTTTACTTCCTTGCCGGACCCGCTTAAGGCCATATTATGGAGAAAAATAGTATCGCCTGCCGCGCCCACCGGCCAGCCTTTTTTCCCCGGAGGATTTGCCGGGCCGTCGCCTATCGCCAGCGCCGTACTGGTACCGGCGTGAATGAGGGCCCGGTCTATATCCCAATCCGCGAGAATATCGCGACTTTTATCCAGCGCGTATCCTTTGCCCATGCCGCCAAAATCAAGATTCAAACAGCCGCTGCCTGTGGATGTAAAATCCAGGTCGCCAATGATTGTGATGGTCAGCGGAGCGCCGGTTAACTCGTGTTTCTCCTCCGGGTTGTTTTCACCGGCCGGGAGGGCATCAAAAAAAAGAGCCCCATTTTTCGAAAAGTAGAAACGGTCAAAGCCAATACAGCCGGATGCCCTTTTCGCCGGAGACATAATCCCTTCCACTTCATGATGTTTCAGCAGGGGCGCAATCGTCACATCAAAAGTACCGTTCGTTCCGGCATAAGCTTCCGCGGCAATGGTTAAACACTCAATCACCTCGATGCCCACCCGGAGGGATTGGCCGGACCGCAGGCGGCTCAATTGTCCTACATCGCCGCGCGGATCAAAGCGGCTGAGAATCCCTTCTAAGCGGTCGATCTCAT
>JAGLQA010000764.1 GCA_023137075.1 Candidatus Aminicenantota bacterium | reverse complement strand
CCCCTACATACCCTATCATTGCATAGATAAATGGTTTCGAGAATTTAGGCGGTGGATTTGGGAAGCACAATTAAGTTGAAATAATGAATCATTTATGCTAATAATATAAACAGGAGGTGAAGATGAAGCAAATATTTTTAGTAATATTTAAAAATATTTTCTACGGGACCCTTATGGGCGCGGCCATCTTCTTCGCCGGATGTAAAATGCCGGCAAATGATGAAGGCACGACTGCCCAAACCACCTTAACCGTTACGTTGGGCGAAGGGGTGGACGGCAACCCGGTCAGCGGCAGCTATACCTACAATGAGGGCGATTCCCTGAGCTATACCTACGAATTGTTGGCCGGTTATTGGGATCTGCAGGTGACCTTAGACGGTACTCCGGTCTCTGCCGGCGGGATACTTACCATGACCGGCAATCACTCCTTGAATGCCGGGGCTAAAGGATTGGACGAACTCTTAGCCCAGGTAACGTTCTGGGCCTACCAACTTCAGGCCATCAGCAGGGAAGGCGCGGTGGATGCCCTGGCCAATTCCCATTACGATATGCTAGTATTAGAACCCACCAGGACCGACTGGTCCTCGGATGATAAATTTTTTAAAACCGGGGAAATGGTGACGCGACTCAAGAACACAACGGGCAGCGACGGCGAACACCGCAAGCTAATCATCGCCTATTTAGACATCGGTGAAGCGGAAGATTGGCGCTGGTACTGGACATGGTCTACCGAATGGGAAGAAGGTGACCCGCGTCCCGCCGACTGGCCCGGTTATATATTGACCCATGATCCTGACGGTTGGGAGGGCAATTACCCGGTGGCCTATTGGCATCCGAAATGGAAAGACATCGTCATCTACGGCAAAAACCAGGACAGCAAACCCTATGGCAATTATAACAGCGTCATCGATGAAGTGATAAAGGATGGTTTTGACGGTATCTACTTAGACTGGGTGGAGGCCTTTGAAAATGAAGCCGTGATAAGGCAGGCGAAAAAAGAGGGTAAAAATCCGGCAGTAGAGATGATAACATTCATACAAGAGATGCGGGATTATGCTGCACAGCGTATGCCCAATTTCATTATTATTCAGCAGAATGCCTCCGCCTTGTGCGCCGGCCATCCCGAATTATTTTCCACTATCGATGCCATCGCCCAGGAAGAGGTCTGGTATGACGGAGAGGCCACAGATGATTGGAATGATCCGGATGGCTATGATGACCGGGTTCCTAAAAGTTGGACGGATGAATATATTTACTACCTGAAAAAATACTCAGCCAAAGGGCTGCCTGTTTTTAACTGTGAATATGCGTTAAAATATGCAGCTGACGCTTATAGTAAATCTTACAAACAGGGCTACATTCCATACTGCAGCAGGCGTTCCTTAGCGCGTTTAACTACCACCCCGCCGCCGGGATACTGATAAACACAAAGCGGTCGGCGACCGCAACCGATAAGGCACAGAAAAAGTACCGTTATTGCCGGGTTCAAAATATTGCACCTTACGTTTCAATAAAATCGGCTTGACTGAACTTTAAGGCGGAGAACCGGTCAAACAATAAATCCAACTCCTCGAAGAGGTTGTTGTTATTGCTGTTAAGGATATTCAGAAAGTACTGCTTTTCCTCAGCCGGTAAATTTTGAATCACCGGTTTTAAAATATCTTTTTCATCCTTCACTGCCACAGCCTGTTCGATGGCAGTAATATGCTCATCGCTCTGCAAGTCGCCTAAGAGCCGTAGTTTGTATAGATCAAGAATGGCCTGATCGTTTTTTAAAAATGCTTTTAAAAACGAATGCAGCCTCAGCCCCCTACCCCCGTCTTCCCCGTCGATTTCCTCTTCAATCTCCACACTAAAAGTCAAAACAAATCTAAAACTTTTCTTCATATTGCACTCCGTTTCTCATTTCTTTTAAAAAACCACAGGGATTATGCTAATGCAAAAATTAGATAATGTCAAGGAAAAAGAGGGTCATTGTTCAGTTTTGGAAAAAAATTGGATTCGCAGTTCATGTTTCACTTGCCCGTCTGGGAATTGACCAGCCAACGACTCGTCTCACTAAAATTTCAAACTCACTGCGCCGAATCCACGCATTTCGCTGATTTACGTGGATTGCGGCTTCGTTCAAACAGTGAAATTTTGCCCCTAAAAAAGGGCCGTTCGACTTGTCG
>JAGLQA010000763.1 GCA_023137075.1 Candidatus Aminicenantota bacterium | reverse complement strand
AGGGTATCGTCCATAGCAATCGTTTTTCTTATCATTTCATACCTCGTTATATAATATATGATATCATCATCTTTTTGTCAACTTACTCAGCGGTAATTGTTCGGTTTTTGTAATCAAGCGGCAGTTAATGATTGAGTGTATTTGAAAAATTTTTGCTTTTGTGATATAAATAGGCCGGAAAATAAGGAATATGGTTAAAACTATCGGTAAAGCAGGTATAACGTGAAGTTATTTCGGTCGGAAACAAAGAAAAAACGAATTAAGAACGCCATGTTAAAAGAGATTTATAAAGATAACCTGAAAATCTCGGGACAGGCGGAATATCCGGAAAAAAAACCGAAATGGCCTATCGTCAGGAACCTCATGGCAATCGGATTGCTGCCACTGCTCGCCATACTCGTTTATATTCTGCTTAACAACTTTTATTTCCTCGGGCATACCCATTCCCAGGCAAAACCGAATAATGCTTCCACATTAGCGAACAGCACCCGGGAAGAAGTATCCGGATTCATCGAACCGGCAGGATATGGAGTAAACCCTTCTCAATACCAGGCTTTTTTGAGCGAATCTCAGGTACCCCTGCGAAAAATTTTCGGCCTGAAAGTAAAAAAAATAGTGATTGATCCCGGGCACGGCGGTGAGGACCGCGGCGCGGTCGGTATATTAGGTACAAAAGAAAAGGATTTAACCCTGGATATCGCCAAAAAGTTGAGAGCAAAACTGGATAAACACCGGAAATACCAGGTTTTAATGACCAGGGAAACGGATATAACCCTATCCCTTGAAGAGAGGGTCAAGTTCGCCAATTCCAGCGGAGCGGATCTATTTATCTCCATCCATGTAAATTCGATCCCCAAAAAACCGCTCAACATTATCGAGACTTTTTACTTTGGCCCCCATACGGACCAAGACGCCCTGCTGCTCGCTGAAAAAGAAAACGAGGGAACCGGGTATACCATGAAGGATTTTCGGGAAATTATCCGCAATATCGGCAATACCTTAAAAACCCAGGAATCAAATTCCCTGGCTCTCCATATCCAGAAAAGTCTGTATCGAAATATCAGCAAACTGAATAATAGCAGTCGAAACTGGGGAATTAAAACCGCCCCCTTTGTCGTGCTATTAGGTGTTAATGTGCCGTGTGTTCTCGCCGAAGTTACCTGCCTCAGCCACCGCGGTGAGGAGAGAAAGCTGCGAAAAGAATACTACCGGGACAAAATTGCAGATTATTTAGAGGAAGGTATCGTTAGTTATTTAAATAAATAGATCTAACAAAAGGAGGTTAAACAAACATGGAAGAAAAAGAAGATATAACGAATAAAAAGGAAGATTTATACGTGGGTATCGACTTAGGCACATCCAGCAGCGCCATTGTTGCCAGTAACGGCAAGAAAAACTGGGTGGAAAGTTATGTCGGTTGGCCCAAAGATTTTATTGCCGAAAAAGTGATAGGCAAGTCCGTTCTCTTCGGCACCGAAGCGCTGAAGAACAGGCTCTCCATGGATGTATATCGGCCCCTGGAACGGGGAGTCGTCAAAGAAGGAACCGAAAGGGAAGAAGAGTCGGTCAAAGAGTTGATCCGTCACCTGGTCGGCCTGGTAAAACCGGCAAAGGATCAAAAAGTGTTTGCCGTGGTTGGGGTTCCCTCGGAAGCCTTCAAAGTGAACAAAATTGCCATCAAAAAAGCGGTTGCGGATTATGTAGATTCCCTGATGGTGGTATCTGAGCCCTTTGCGGTGGCCTACGGTATGAATTTGTTGAATAATGCCATGATTATCGACATCGGTGCCGGCACAGTGGATTTTTGTGTCATGCACGGTACAATACCCGGAGAAGACGATCAACGAACCATCCTGACTGCCGGAGATTATATCGATCAACAATTATATAACCTGCTGCTCGAGAAATTTCCCAACTCGACTTTTAACCTGAATATGGCACGCATATTCAAAGAGCAAAACAGTTTTGTAGGAAACAGTGTAGACAATGTAAAAGTCGAAATCCCGGTGGAAGGGAAATCGGTCATCCATGATATTACCGGCGAGATGAAACGGTCTTGCGAAAGTATCATGCCGCCCATGGTTGAGACAATTACCGAAATGATCGCCCGGGTTGACCCGGAGTACCAGAAAAAGATCAAGAACAAGATCGTACTGGCCGGGTGCGGCAGCCAGATAAGGGGAATCACAGATTATGTATCTAGAGCGTTAAAGGAGTACGGAACCGGCCAGGTTACTACGGTTGAAGATCCCTTATTTGCCGGCGCTGCCGGTGCGTTGTCCCTGGCCCATGAGATGCCCAAACGATACTGGAAAAAAATAGATTAGAAAACGGAATTGCACTTTATATTTTTTTCCCACCGTTAAGTGGTCCGTTTTTCGAGTAGTATCTTGAGAAACGGTTATATATTGGTTACCTTGTCGTGAAATCCTGCCCTGCCATTTTCCGGCAGAATATTTTTCAACAACTCTGTAAACAATTTAATACAGAGTGTTTACAGGGCAAAATTTGTAACTGTTCAGTTTTGGGAATTGCTTTGCCGTTTTTGAGTGAAATCTCCTCAGGTAGAAAATTGGGAACCGGCACGACAAGTCGAGCGGCCCTTTTTCAGGGG
>JAGLQA010000762.1 GCA_023137075.1 Candidatus Aminicenantota bacterium | reverse complement strand
CCATGAAAGAGCAAACGATTTTAATTGTGGATGATGAAATGGTTTTTGTCGAATCGCTCAAGAAACATTTCTTGGGAAAAGAGGACAAATACGATATCAAGGTTGCTTTTAACGGAGTTGAAGCCCTGGATATCATCGGGAATCATAAGATCGACCTGGTAATCTTAGATTTAAACATGCCGGTTTTAGATGGTATCGAGGTGTTGGTAGAGCTTTATAATAGAGGTAAATGGCTGCCGATAATCGTACTGACATCGATCATAATTATCAGCCCGGAAAAGGAACGGAACATCTTTGAAGCCTTCGGTATCGTGGAATACATGGAAAAACCGGTGAATCTTGAACGGTTGGATAAACGGGTGGCAGAGGCATTAAAACGCTGCGTTGAATATAACAAACCGACCTCCTATACCGGTCTGTCCACGATACTGCGGGTCATCGAAAACGAAAAACGGACCGGTGTCTTAACCGTCAAATTTGATCGCAAAACCGGCAGGATATTTTTCCGGGATGGCGATGTGATAGACGCGGAGGCAAACGGTATTGCGGCAGAGGACGCTTTTTTTGCATGCCTGAAACCCGGAAAAGAGGAAACCAAAATAAGCCTGGAATACATCCGTCACCAGAGGGAGAAACGAATAGAAAAATCCCTATCCGAAATGCTGCCGGGAATGGCCTGATCCTGGCGGGCAAACAGTGCAACTTGTTTTGCTAATCTCTGCCCGTTCCCCCAGGCGTGTCAATTTTTTTTGCTGACTTGAAGTAGTGAGGTCAACCTTTCTCCGGTACACGAGGTGGCATGATAATTGCTAAGATTATTTCATGATAGTGAAGAAGCACATTTTTCTGGTTGAGGATGAACTGCACCTGCGCCTCACACTATCGTTGATCCTGCGCAAAGCAGGTTTCCTGGTCACCGCGGCCGAAGACGGAAGCAAAGCCTTGAAACAACTCCAGGAGTTAAAGAGTAGATCGGAAAAAGTCGATCTACTGGTCACCGACATCCAGATGCCCGGCCTGACCGGTATGCAGATCATCGATGGTATCAAAAAAATGGCCCTGGAAATTCCCTGTCTCGTCATCACAGGCTACGGCAGCAAAGATATAGTCATCGAGTTGATGCGAATGGGGTGTTCGGAATACTTAGACAAACCCTTTGAACCCGAGGAGTTTCTCAAACGCGTCAATATCGTCCTGGAAAAAGAGGAGCACAAAAAAGCGGAACGGGACAAGCAGGTGAAGGAGTTCGAGTACGAAAAATCCGAAATAAAACGGGAAGTCGAGGCATACAAGCAAAATTTCGAAAAATTGCGCGAACAGGTCGATCTCGCTGTCGGCGCCTATAAAAACCTGGTTGACATCAACGAAGAGAGCTGCAAAATTCCCATTGCCTATCATTATAAACCCTTTTCGGAACTTGGCGGAGATTTTATGGACATCCGGGACAGCGAAACGGGATGCGACATCTTAGTGGCAGATGTTGCCGGTCATGACATGGGGGCGTCCTACCATGCGGTATTGGTAAAAGTGCTGTTTGACGAGAACTGCCGTCTCGGTTGTGACGGGCAAGCATTTTTTAAACATCTCAATACGCAGCTCATCGAACACGGGAAGCACAAACGCATGGTGACGGCGCTTTTTCTTCGACTGAATCTTCACGCCATGAAAGGAGAAATTGTCACCGCCGGCCACCCGCCGCCGATCTGCGTTTACCCGGATAATCCCGAACCGGAATTGTATGACACTAAGGGAAATGTATTGGGAATCTTCTCCGATGCGGTCTTCGGTTATCGTCAATTCGATATTTCCCCGGGCCAGCGTTTTTTCCTGTACACCGACGGTGTTACCAATGCCTGCCGCGTGGACGGCCCCACAGGTAAAAAGCAAAAACTGAAAGGAAATGGCCTTGACAGCACGCTGAAAAGATATCACTTCCTGTCATTGAATGAAGTGATTCATCATACATGGCAGGATGTATTTTCTTTTTGCCGGTATAAGCCCACGGATGATATGCTGCTTTTAGGAATGGAAATCCCGGGAGCTTAAGAAAACAAACAGGAGAGAATTATGTTTAAAATAGACGAAAAATCCGGTTCTATCAGCTTTAAACTAACATCTGAAATGAAATTGGTAGACAACGTGATTCGGGAGTCCCAGCGATTCTTGAAACAGTGCGGCATTTCGGAATTTTCCGGGTTTAAGTTAGTGCTGCGGGAACTGTTAAACAATGCCATCGAACATGGAAACTATAATATAACCGAGCGGCTTGCCCGATGCCGCATCGAACACATCTCGGACAAACGGTTTAAGATAACGGTACAGGATGAAGGTAAAGGGTTCGATTACGATGAACTGGTAATGACCCTGCCTGAAGATCCCCGCCGAATTCGCAACCGTGGTTACGCACTGGTAAACGCCTTCTCGGACCAGATCGATTTTAACGACCGGGGGAATCGCGTCTCGGTGTATATTACCTTTATCGAAGAGACGATTTATAAGGTAATGAAAAAAGATGAATGGCAAATCATCATACCCTCCGGTGATTTAACGGCAGCAACAGCCGATAATTTTCGCATTCGTCTCATCGAAATGCTGGACAAAGGCCACTCACGGTACCGCTTTGATTTTACCCATGTAGCAGACATCGATTCGGTAAGCCTGAGTGTTTTAATCATTTTTGCCCGGACGCTGTCATCAAAAGAAGACCAGGGGGAATTAGAGGTTGTCAATATGAATTCGGATTTGCAGGAGCTTTTTCACATGACCCGGATGGACCGGTTATACAACATCGTTTCGCTTACGTGAGTAAAGGATGCTTTATACAAAGGACATAGTGAACCAGTTCGTGACAGAATCGAAACGATACTTAGAAACGATCGAAGACGATCTTTACGACCTGGAGAAACATAAACGCAACCTGGACCCCCAATTGGTTGATAAGATATTCAGGGTGCACCATACCATCAAAGAGGGCGCCGCTTTCCTCGGGTTGAAGAATATTAACGATCTCGCTTTAATCATGGAAAACATGTTCGCCATGATACGCAGCGGTGAGATAAAACCGGAACCGGTTATTGTAGACGCGCTACAGCAGGGAGCGGATTCCCTCAATATCCTGTTAGATGATGTCGATCACAGCAATGAAACGGACATATCGGCTGTTTACAAGCAACTCTCGGAACTACAGTGCGGCAAAATTTCCGAAAAAGTAAAAAAAGAACTGGATACCAATGTGGCCCTGTTCGAATTATCCGGCGAAAAAACCGGGTTTGAGATTAACCAATTTACATTGAAAAACCTGGTTGTCAGGAAAAGAGGTCTCTATGTTCTTAAATTCGATCTAACGGAACTCTCCACCCGGGAGAACAACCCCCCCCTGCAATTGATCCGGCATCTGCTAATTAAAGGCAACATCATCGAGGGCCGGTTGAAAGCCGTACTCGAAGATTTACATGCCGGCTTACCCCGGCAGCCGTTAATATACGAAGTTCTTTATGCCACCACCCTGGGCCATCGCAAGCTGCCGGAAACTGTCGGCCTGCCGGAAGACAGTATCATCCCGGTAAAAATGCCGGAACAGGCGACCAACTTCACCGCAGGGTATCCCCCCTTTGAAGTATTCAGGGATTTTGTCCTGCCCGACCTGGCTGATCGCGTGAGAGACCGGGATGCGCGGCACAAAGGGGACAAAACACCGATCAGGATTTGGAGTGTCGGCACTCCCACCGGCCTGGAATTGTACCTGCTCAGCATCCTTGTGCTTGAGTATATCACTACCCGGAGTCATGAAGTTTCCGCCGCCGATTTTTCAATAATAGCTACCGATGCAGCGGCAGAGGCCCTGGCGGGGGCAATCATCGGCAAATACAGCGACGGCGAGCTGGATCATGAGTTGTTGGCGGAAAAAAAATCCGAATATTTCAAACGCAGCGGAACCTCCTGGTTCATCCGGGACCACGTCCGCTCCATGATCGATTTCCGGCAGGTCGATCTTACCCAGCCCCACCCCTTTCCGGGAAAGGTCGATGTTATTTTTTGCCACAATGTATTCAAGCACTTCGACAGTAAAACAAAAAAGAAAATTGCCGGCCGGTTTCACCGGGTTCTTGCGGAAAAAGGATTCCTGCTGCCGGGAGAAGACTGCCGTTTGACCGGCATTAAAGGAAAATTTGAACAGGTTGAATATGGGGAAACAATTGTATATAAAAAAAATAACGGGTTCGGAAACACAAAGGCCGGCAGAGAAGACAAGGAAAGAAAATAATGGAAAAAAAGCAGACAATACTCATCGTCGACGACAGCCCCACCATTCGCAGCATCTTACAAATGATTTTGAAGGGAAACGGCTTTACCATTAAAACAGCTTCCAACGGCTCGGAAGCTTTAATGGAGGCGGAAAAGAGTCCACCGGATCTCCTGCTGCTCGATATCGAGATGCCGGGAATCGACGGTTTCGAAACCTGCCGGCGTTTCCGGAGCAGCAAGACATTATCTAAAATCCCGATACTTTTCCTTTCCTCTTTCGATGACGTGGGCAAGAAAGTCAAAGCCTTTCAGGCCGGAGGCGTCGACTATATCAGTAAACCCGTGCAAAAAGAAGAACTCGTTGCCAGGGTTGAAACCCATCTTGAACTGAAGCGTTTACAGGAAGAACTCTACAAAAAAATAAACGATACCGAACGCCTCATCCACATTCTCTGTCACGATGTGTCGAACCCGCTGACATGTATCACCGGCTGGGCCGAAATGCTGGTGCTTGATAACAGAATCGAGAAAGACAAACAATTGTCATACCGGATGAAGCGAATCCTGCAGTCCTCCCACCAGGCCTCGGATATCATCGATCATGTCCGGGAGATGGAGAAACTATCCAGACAAAAAAAGGCGTTGCAATTGGAACCGGTATCCGTTAAAGAGGTGATTGAGAACGCCTTAGTCATTTTCGAAAACCGGATGAAAGAAAAAAAGATCACTTTTGAATGTGTCCCTGATCTGGCTGGCCTGGAGACCCGGATCCTGGCGGAAAAAATCTCCTTCACCACAAACGTTTTTCACAATTTGTTCTCAAATACCCTCAAGTTTTCTTATCCCGGGTCGGTTATTTCGCTTTTTATAGATGAAAACGAAAAAGAGGTGCACCTAACCTTAAAGGACAAAGGCATCGGCATTCCCGGTAATCTCCTGGAGAATATATTTACTCCCGATGCCTCCACATCGCGTCCAGGCACCTCGGGCGAAGACGGGAGCGGTTTCGGCATGCCCTTAATGAAACAGTATATGGACTACTACGGTGGTAGTATTATGATCAGTTCTAAACCGGAAGCGGAATTCCCGCAGCAGCACGGGACGGAATTCCAGTTAACCTTAAAAAACGGGCAGCAGGGATACAGGAAGAAAAAAGCTTCCGCGGGAAACAAGGAGGTAAAGGCAAGTTGACTTTTTTTTTTGAAAGTATTATCATAAATCACAGGCAAAAAAAAACGAGGCATATAATGGCCGAACGCACCAAATCCCCGGATAGAAACAGGGAACAGCAGAAGATATTGATCGTAGAAGACGAACCTATCGTTGCGTTAGATGAAAAAAAACAGGTGGAGAGTTTCGGCTACCTGGTATCGGATATCGTAACCACCGGGGAGGAGGCGGTTGTCGAAATCGAGAAAAATCCCCCTAACCTGGTGTTGATGGACATCAACCTGGAAGGCAAAATGGACGGCATCGAAGTGGCTGAAGCCCTTAAGGAACGTTTTGACATACCTGTAGTATTCATTACCGCCCATTCCGAAGTCGACACCCTGCAGCGTGCCAAAATAACCGCCCCCTATGCCTATTTGATCAAACCCTACCGGGAAAAAGACCTCAAAGTCGCCATCGAGATCGCCCTTTATAAGAGTCAAATGGAAAGGCAATTGGGCAAATACCGCAATCACCTCGAAGAATTGGTGAAAGAGCGGACCTTAGAACTAAAAAAAGCCAACCTCGAACTTAAAAAAGAGATCGGTGAGCGCAAGGAAGCCGAGAAAAAATTGGTAGAAAGCAGGGGAAATTACCGGAACCTCTTCGAAAACAACCCGGTGGGAATTTATCGTATTTCACCCGAAAGCCGGGTGCTAATGGCCAACCCGGCACTGGTGCGCATGCTGGGTTATTCGTCTTTCCGGGAATTGGAAGCGGTCAAGTTAGGCGAAGAAGGTTTCAGGGCCCACCCGCCGCGCAGCCAATTTATACGGATAATCGAAAAAAAAGGGGAAATTAAGGAGTATGAAACGAAGTGGACCGGTAAGGGAAACCGGGTGATTTTCACCCGGGAGAATGCCAAAGTCATCTACGGTAAAGATGGCCGTGTCCTATGCTACGAAGGCATGATCGAAAATATTTCCGAAAAAAAGGAAGCGGAAGAGCAAACCCGGCTGCAGGAACAGCAGTTGATCCAGGCCGATAAAATGGTGGCCTTAGGAACCCTCGTCTCCGGTGTGGCCCACGAGATCAACAATCCCAACAACTTTGTCATGTTGAATATACCGGTTCTGCACGACCTGTGGAAGAGCGTGGAACCGATCATCGAAAGACACTGCCGGGAAAAGGAAGATTTTTTTGTCGGTCAACTCCGGTATTCCGAAATACGGGAATCCATACCTACCCTCTTCTCCGGGATAAAAGAAGGCGCATCCCGAATCAAAAATATCGTGAAGGAATTGAAGGATTTCGCACGCCAGGAAACCTCGGAATTGAACCAATCGGTCGATATTAATTTAATCGTCAAATCGGCCATTACGCTGACATCCAACCTCATTAAAAAATCCACCCGTAATTTTTCCGTTCACTTTGGTGAGAACCTTCCGCAAATCCCCGGCAATTTTCAACGCTTAGAACAGGTGGTGATCAACCTGATTCAAAATAGCTGCCAGGCCCTGACGGATGAAATAAAAAGCGTCTCCATATCGACAGGCTGTGACAACGCTGCCGGTATGCTGACAATCAAGGTGAAAGACGAAGGTATCGGCATGCCCCCGGAGATCCGCAACAAAATTACCGATCCATTTTTCACCACGAAACGGGACCTGGGCGGCACCGGTTTGGGACTGTCGGTATCATCGAAGATAATCGAGAGTCACGGCGGCACACTTTATTTTAAATCGGAACCCGGGGCAGGCACGGAAGCAATCATCATACTGCCGGTTAAACGAGGAAGCACAACAAAAGAAAAGGGAAAATGTAAAGGAGAAAATCATGGATAAAGTTTTAACTCCTCCTCATCCCATTCTGATGGTGGATGACGAATACCAATTATTACAAAGCTATGAAATCGTTCTTCGCAGAAACGGCTTTAACAATATTATCCCCTGCCAGGACAGCCGTACCGTTTTAGACTTGCTGTCAGACCGGGAAATGGGAATTCTATTGTTGGATTTAACGCTGCCCCACATCGGGGGCGAGGAATTGCTGCCGGATATTATCAAGAACTATCCTGAACTACCGGTTGTCATCGTAACCGGGAATAATAATATCGACACCGCGGTATCATGCATCAAGCAAGGCGCCTTCGACTATATCGTGAAACCCGTGGAAGAAGGCCGCCTGGTAAATGCCGTCAAGCGGGCCGTCGAGCTCAAGGAACTGCGCCTGGAAAACATTAAATTGAAGCAGCGCATCTTTACCCCCGAATTAGAACACCCGGAAGCCTTTTCCGAAATTATTACCACGAATCAGAAGATGCAATCCATCTTCTACTATACGGAAGCGATAGCAAAAAGTTCGGAACCGGTTTTAGTCACCGGTGAAACCGGGGTCGGCAAAGAATTGATCGCCAGGGTTTTTCACACTCTCAGCGGCCGCGGCGGTAAATTCATGTCCGTCAATGTGGCCGG
>JAGLQA010000761.1 GCA_023137075.1 Candidatus Aminicenantota bacterium | reverse complement strand
TGGTGGAACAGGCGATAGGCGGCACCCTGTTTCTCGATGAAATCGGCGACCTGAGCCCGGCCTCCCAGATCAAACTGCTGCGCCTCCTGCAGGAAAACGAATACTACCCCTTAGGTTCGGATGTGGCGCATTATTCGGATGTCCGGGTGATAGCTGCCACCAACCAGGATATATACATGCTGCAGGAAAGCGGAAAATTTCGCAAAGACCTGTTCTACCGGTTAAAGGTTCACCATGTCCATATCCCACCGCTGCGGGAACGAACCGATGATTTACCCCTTTTGATCGATCACTTCTTAGAAGAAGCTTCGATAGACCTGGGCAAGAAAAAACCCACCCCGCCGCCCCAACTCCCCGTACTCCTGTCAACCTACCATTTTCCCGGAAATATTCGCGAACTGCGCTCAATGATATTCGACGCGGTCAGCACCCACCGGGCGAAAAAATTATCGATGGAAAAATTTAAAATATCGATCAACAAAAACAAGACGGGACAGTTCCGGGCCGGTAGCAATGGCGCGTCGGAAAGCGAACCATTGCTTTTTTTCTCCGAACGGTTGCCGACCCTGAAACAGGCCCAGCACATCCTGGTAAAGGAAGCGATGAAACGGTCACAGAACAATCAATCCATCGCGGCGGCCATCCTGGGAATTACCCGGCAGGCGCTGAATAAACGGCTGAAAGATGAGAAGGAAAAACGGGCGGCAAACGAAAAAGGGGCAGGTAAAGATCGAGAATAACATAAATGAAAAAAGATAAAAATAAGGACAAAACAAGAGAGCAGCTTATCGAGGAGTTGACCACGCTGCAGCGGCGGTTTGCCGAATTAGAAGCCTCTGAAGAAAAGTACCGCAACCTCTTTGAAAAAGTAAACGATATGATCCTATTCTTGAACTTTAAAGGCGATATCGTGGAAGCCAATAAAAAAGTGGAAGAGGTTTCCGGTTATTCCCGGGACGTATTACCCATCAATGTTTTAAAATTTCTCGGTCCCGGCCAGGCCTTAAAGTTTGCCAGGCGCTTAAAAAATCTAAAAATCAAGAAAAAATTACCCCCGGCGGAATACACCATAACGAATAAGGAGGGCAAAAAAATCGCTGTCGAAATAACATCCACGCTGCTGGAGTTCAAAGGCAAACCAAAAGGCCTGATGGTGGTAGGCCGCGATATCAGCGAACGTAAAAAAGCGGAAAAACGAATAAAGAATTCCCTTAAAGAAAAAGAAGTGCTGCTAAAGGAGATCCACCACCGGGTGAAAAACAACATGCAAATTATCTCGAGTTTGCTCAGCCTGCAGGAGATGACCCTGAAAGACAGAACCGTACAAAAAATGTTCCGTGAAAGCCAGATCCGCATCCGCTCCATGTCCCTGATCCACGATAAACTCTATCGTTCAAAGGATCTGACCCGGATCAATATCGGCGAATATATCGATGACCTGGTCATCGACCTCTTCCGGGCCTATGATATCAAACCCACCTCCGTCACCTTAGAGAACCAGGTTGAGAAAATTTATTTCGACCTGGATACGGCTATCCCCTGCTGCTTGATCATCAATGAATTGATCGCAAATTCGCTGAAACACGCTTTCCCCGGCGGCAAAGGTCACATAACCGTTAGTCTGTCGGAAAACCGAAGCGATAAATATACTTTAATCATCCGGGATAACGGTATCGGTTACCCGGAGAATTATGATTATCAAGACGCGCAAACCTTAGGCTTTCAATTGGTGCCCATGTTTGTAAAAAAACTGCACGGTATCATGAAAGCCGGCAGCCCCGGCGGCGCCGAAACGAAGATCACATTTGAAATTAAAACATAAAAATTATCAGGCGGCATTATTAGATTAGAAGATTGACCATGACGGTAAAAATGAAAAAACACCCATTAGTTCGAGTCGACCAGGTTATGCAGCTCTATTCCACTCTACCCACCGCCGCGGCAGCTACTCTCATATTGGCCACCATCCTATTATTCACGCAGCGGCCGGTTATTAACCACACCATCCTCTACGCCTGGTGGGGGACGATAGCGGCAGTCACTATCCTGCGCATCCTGTTAGTGATTTGGTTCCGGCGAACAGCACAAGCTCCGGCCGATATCGAAACCTGGGCAGCCCGTTTCCTGGCCGGTTCTTTTTTGGCCGGACTTACCTGGGGCGCGGCCGGTTTCCTCTTGATCCCGGAACAGGGGATGCTGCACCAACTGATTGTCATTTTCACGATCGCGGGCCTGGGCAGCGCGGCCGTAAGCACCCTGGGATCGGAATGGGATAATATTTCTTATTTCCTCTGTGCCATGCTGGCTCCCACCGTACTGCGATTCCTTTTTATCGGCGGCGCCGTATTTTTGATGATGGCGGTCATGGGTTTGACCTACCTGGTCGCGATGCTGTTAATCGCCCGGAGCATTCATAACACCATCCTGGAAGTCCTGACCCTGCGCACCGCCGATATCCAGCAGGAATCCAGGTTATTGGAAAGCGAAGAGAAGTACCGCAACGTGGTCGAGCGTTCCAATGACGGAATCGGCATCATCCAGGACGGGCAGTTGAAATATGCCAATGAACCCCTGGCCTCAATGGCCGGTTATACTGTGGCTGAAATGATAGGAACCCCCTTTTCCGATTATTTCCATCCCGATGAACTCCCCCTCGTGGCAGACCGCTACCGGAGACGCATGGCAGGAGAAGAGGTCCCCCAGATATACGAAACGGTAGGGAAACACAAGGACGGACGAAATATCCTCATGGAGATTAACGTCGGTTTAATCCCCTATCACAATAAGCCTGCCGAACTTGTCATCGTGCGCGACATTACCGAACGCAAACAGGCGGAAGACGCGCTGCGGGGAAGTGAGGACCGCTACCGGGCCCTATTTAACCACGCTTCGGATTATATTTTTATCGTAGATCCCACTCATGAGGAGACCCCAATTATCACGGATGTCAACGAATATGCCTGCAGAAAACACGGCTACACCCGGGAAGAACTGATCGGTCAACCCTATTCGATCATCAACGATGAAGAGAGCCAGGACGAAATTACCGATAAAACCATGCGCATACTGGCCGGCGAAATACTGAATTTCGAATCCCAACATGTTCACAAGGACGGGCGTCAGTTCCCGGTGGAAGTGTCGGCCCGGCTTATTACCATCAAAGAGAAACCCGTTATGATAACCATTGTACGCGACATTACCGAGCGTAAGCAGGCGGAAGAACGAATCAAAACAGCGCTCCGGGAAAAAGAAATTCTACTGAAAGAGATCCACCACCGGGTCAAGAACAATCTTCAGGTTATATCGAGTCTCCTCAGCCTGCAGTCGAAATACACGAAAGATCAAGCGGTGGTCGATGCATTCCGGAACAGCCAGGAACGCATACGGGTCATGGCTATTGCCCATGAGAAATTGTATCAGTCCCCGGATTTATCACGAATCGACTTCTGCGACTACTTAGGCAGCCTAACCACCTATTTGTTTGAATCCCATTCATTTAAACCCGGGCAGGTGCAGTTGAAAACAGAAATCGAAGACACCTTTATCAATCTCGAAACCGCTATACCTTTAGGTCTGATTATCAATGAATTGGTCGCAAATTCCCTGAAACATGCATTCCCGGACAGGAGAAAAGGAGAATTACATATTCAATTCAGGGAAAATAAGGGAAAGGATTTCGATTATTCCCTGGTTATCCGTGATAACGGTGTGGGCATACACGGAAAAATCGACTCCATGGAGAGAGGTAGTTTGGGGATGGTATTGGTGAACACGCTGGTCAAACAACTCCACGGAGTGATTGAGCATGAGACAAATAAGGGCACATGTTTCACCATAAAATTCAAAAAAATAGAGCGCTGAACAAATGATTGGAAGCTCAACCA
>JAGLQA010000760.1 GCA_023137075.1 Candidatus Aminicenantota bacterium | reverse complement strand
AGCGATCCGCCTTTACCCACAAATTTTTTTATAGACCCTAATTTGTTAATATTTTAACGAATATTTTATTGACATTTTATTTTTTTTAGGTTCAAATATAGTATGATACATAACAATATAAAAAGATGTTAGCCCAGAGAGTAAATAGTGATGGAGGACCGAATGGGACGAGTTTCACTCAAGAAGAGGTACGATGCCTTCTGCAAGGAAGCACAAGAATTACTGGAAAAAGCAGGTCTCGCAAGACCAGATCAGACACCTGTAATTATCGGAAAAGCCTTTCACGAAGCATGCAACAAATTGGCGACGATTCATTTCCCAGAGGACGCCGAAATCAGCGGCAATGGTCCTCGTGCTATGATCTGGGACATGTATAGAGGATTTGACAAGAAAAGTGATGATCTTACAGGTGCTATGGCTGTTGCAGATGTTATCCAACGCATAATCAAGCATCGACCTCCGCTCGATGTTAAGGAAATCGACAATAGTAACACAAAACACCCTAAGAGTGTGTCAACTGATCCTGAGACGTGCCCATTCTATGAAAGTGGGAGAAAGTACTTTGTCAGAAGACGGTCTGTATTCGTACTTATGCCTTTTACGGAACCGTGGAGTGACCGTATTTGGAACGAACATATCCTACGATACCTTCGAGTATCCCCGAACGGTAAGAAAATTAATGTGCGTCGCGCAGATGATATGTATGGTCAAGCGGTCATGGAGGATGTATTTGAAGGTATCGCTACCGCACATTTAGTGCTAGCGGAGTGTACGGGAAGGAATCCAAATGTACTCTATGAACTCGGCATGGCCCACTCATTAGGTAAAAGAACAGTACTACTTTCACAGAACGCTAAAGATATACCCTTCGATTTACAGAGATTTCGATTCTGCATATACGAGGATAATTCCACTGGTTATCCAAAGTTAAAGCATTTTCTGGAGGAAACCGTAAGAGAGGCAATCAATTAGAAGAATGAACAAGCACAGGAAAATTTAGGGACGGTGGGTGAGTTTGTGAGTGTTTTTTCAATACTTGGCCCTCCTTGCAGATTTCTAAAAAATCGGGGTAATAAATAAAGAAGTAAGATAAGAGTAAAAGCTATACATACTCCCACAAACTCACCCACCGTCCCGTTCCCCGCAATATTTTAGCGAATTAATCTTTGACATTTTATTTTTTTTATGTTCAAATTCAGTATGATACATAACAATATAAAAAGAAGTTAGCTGTAAAGGGAGGCTAATTGGAGAATCTACCTATAAGGCGTCCTTCCAATGCGTTGCGTGCTGTAACGCAGTGTTTATTGCCAGTAAATATTCGAGTGAAGAAGAAATAATGAGCAATTTATAGCTAACAAACGCTTCCACTCGGACGCGTCGCCGCCGCGCTGCATAAAAACCAGTGAGTTCAAGCGTTATGTGCAAATATTATCAAATAAAGGACATTTAATGAGAAAAGCAGAACATAAAGACAAGGCTATTGTAACAACTATTCTTGCAGCGTCTTTTAAAAACGATCCTCATATTAATTGGTTTTTAGAGGAGTCAAGAAATAGAAACAAATTTAATATCCTGATAGATTACGTTTTTGAAGAAACAATAAGAAAAGGGGAAATTTATATTAGTAAAGACAATATGGCTACTGCATTGTGGGAGTCCGAAAAGAAAGAAAAATTTTCCCTTAACTATATTCTTAGGAACCTGTCTTTTCTTTTCAGTATTGGAATAAAGAGTACTATAAGAATACTTAAAATGAATAAATTAATTTACAGTCAATTTCCGAAACATAGAAGTTATTTTCACCTATATTTAATCGGTGTTTTGCCTGAAGTACAAGGGAAGGGGCTTGCAAGTTCATTAATGAACCCAATATTAGCTGAAAAAAAAGCAAATAAAATTCCGGTATATCTTGAAACAGCAAATCCAAAAAACGTGGAGATATATAAAAGAAAGGGATTTAGTATTTTTAATACATTTCAGACAGAAAATACAACAATTTATTTTATGAAGACTTGAAATTTGCACATAACAAATCGCTTCACCTGATATTTTTCCGCTTCGCGCCGCCGCTGATACCGAGCGTTAGCACTATTAAAAATTTAGGGACTACACTTCCCTTACTTGAGCGGAAGATAGATGGTTACGGTGGTCCCCTTATCCACCTCCGACTCCACCTCAATATGCCCGGCGTGTTGCTTGATAATGGAATACACAATCGACAATCCAAAGCCCAACCCTTTCTGAGATACTCTCCTCCTGGTACTAAAATAAGGATCGAAAATTTTTGGCAGGTGTTCTTCCTTGATACCCTCTCCTTCATCTTTAACCGTTATTTTTACATACTTTCCCGGTAATAACGGTTCGGCTTGTGTGGTTATTTCAACATTTTCGGCGCCAATACCAATCACGCCGCCCCTTTCCATAGATTCCGCCGCATTCGATATAAGCGAAGAAAATACCTGGTAAACCAGTTCTTCATCGCAATTTACTTCCCATAATTCAGCAGGAATATTCAACTTGTACCGGATATCAGCCCTGGTCACCGTAACGTCCAGCGCCTCATTTATAATAGGCTGCAGGGGCACTAACTTTTTAAAGGGGGCGCTGCCCTCGGAAAAGGTGAGGAAACGTTTTGTTAAATCTCTTGCTTTTAGCGCCGATTTTTCGATTTTAACAAAAATAGCAGACATTTTTTCTTCTGACTTCGGGAAAATCTTGGCCAGTTCGATATTACCCAATATAACGGCCAAAAGGTTATTGAAATCATGGGCAATACCGGCGGCCAGGCTGCCTACAGCTTCGAGCTTGCTGCGCTTGATTCGCTCTTCTTCTAAGAGTCTCCGTTCGCCGGCATTGTGAACGAATGCCAGGGTAGCGGGCCGGTTGTCATAGGTAATTAAACCGGCGTTGATTTCCACGTATACTTTATGGCCGTCTCGATGCAGCAGCACGGTTTCATACTTATTCTCCACTTCCTCACCGGCGATACGCCGGCGGTTGATGTCCGCGATCCGCTTCCGTTCTTGCGGCCAGATCACATCAATGAAGGTTTTTTCGATAATTTCTTCGTCGGAATAACCGAACATATTAGTAATTTCGGGATTAACAAATTTGATTAGCCCATCCTGGATAATGGTAATGCCGTCGTTCGCCCGCTCTACTAATTCACGGTAAATATGCTCTGATTCACGGATCGCTTTTTCGGCCCTTCGTTTAAAAAGATAGCGCAGCAAACCGACGGCAACAATAACTGAAATAAAAAAGAAGGCCAGAAAATAAAAATTAACCCGGGTTTTATGGCGTTTCTCTTTTTCCGATTTCTCATCCGCGTATCTTTCCGGTAAACTCAATGCCTGCCTGCCGTATTCAGCCGCTTTATTTAAATAGGTTTCGCTGGGCTGTGCGGCTAAATCCAATAGGATTTCGATTTTTTCCTTTCCTTGCGCCTGGTCGAGTTGTTTCTCCGATTCCCCTGGGTTCTGCCGGGCAGCTAATAGGTTGAACAGAACCAGGATTAATATTAATATGATTTTTTTCATTTTTTACGTATTTGAAAAACAGAGACAGTTTTATCTTATCAAGAAATCCGCCTATTTTCAAGTACCGGGAGAAAAAAACCAGCGGATTGTCCTTGTATAATGGACCATAAAATATTATAATCGTTTTTCAAGGCACTGCTCGAAAAACGGAGCAAAAAAAATGAAATTTATAGACTTAGTAAAAAAAAGAAAAAGTACCCGTAGTTATTCATCCCGGCCTGTTAGCCGGGAGTTGATCGACCAATGTTTGGCAGTCGCCCGCTTAGCGCCATCCGCCTGCAACTCCCAGCCCTGGTCATTCATCGTGGTGGATGATGAGCAGACAAAAAACCGGATTGTAAAAGAGGCGCTTTCCGGGATTTACAGGAGTAATCACTTCGTTAAGGAAGCGCCGGTGATAATCGTGGTGCTCACGGAGAACTCCACCTATATCGCCCGGATGGGCGGGATGCTGCGCGGTGTACAATATAATTTAATTGATATCGGTATCGCCTGCGATCATTTCACCTTGCAAGCGGAAGAGTTGGGATTGGGCACGTGCTGGTTGGGCTGGTTTAATGAAGATGCGGTAAAAAAAACACTCGGTCTTTCCAAAAAAACCAGGATAGATGTGATGATTTCGTTAGGCTACCCCGGGGCAGAGACCGGCAAAACAAAGATCCGGAAACCCCTAAACAAGGTGCACCGCTATTATAAAGACGGTTCACTTTGAAATCACATAACAGTAGTCGATATTCCCTTCGTTTAGGACAACAAAGATAGCGATCTCACTTTCAGACACCCGGAAGGCAACAAAACCCAGCCGGCTGGCTGCATAGATGGAATTCTCCCGGCACCACGTATCCCGGTAGCTGGCACCGGTTCCGCTAACGATACAATAAACGCCGTTTTTTCGCGAGGGTTTAAGGATTTGCAGATCGTGGTCGTGTCCACT
>JAGLQA010000076.1 GCA_023137075.1 Candidatus Aminicenantota bacterium | reverse complement strand
TTTTTTGGTTTGATTTTTTCTTCACAGTGATCTATAATTTTAATGTATGTCACAAAAAAGAACGGTAAAGAGAAAAAATGTCCTTAAAACAGGACATATTATAAACATAAAACTGGCAATAAAATTGCTATCTTTACAATTAGGAGGTAAAAAATGAAAAAAATATCTGTTCTCATTTTTGGCCTGATCGTGTTGAGCCTCTTTGTATTTTCCGAATACTCGGATCTCACCGAGTATGAAGCTAAATACTATGAAAATGCCAAAGTTATCAGGGTTAAATACACACAGGGTGAGACCTATGTTAAACGCAGCTACGAAGAAGGTTTTGAAGAAGCTGCGATAAATCTCCCGGTTTTTGAAAAGGATACGGTAGGGACAACCGAGGGCCGGTTGGAATTATATTTAGGCCGTTTAAATTATTTACGGTTGGACTACGACACCGAGATTGAATTCGTAAAGGTACCCGCTTTAAGAACAACAGGAATGACTATCAGGATAAAGCGAGGTGGTATTTATCTCGACATCGAAAACCTTGATTATGAAAAAGATGTTGAAGTACAAACTCCGGATTGCGGTGTGTTTTTATTGGACAAGGGCCTGTACCGGGTCAATGTGAACGAGGGAGGAAAAACAGAGGTTTATGTTTATGACGGCACGGCGGAAGTAGCCGGAGATGATTACAGCCGCAACTTAAGAGCTAACCAGAAGGTTGTCATGTTGAACGGTAGAGTCAGGGAAAGGCCCTTCTACTTTTACTCCTCCGACCAGGATGAGTTTGACTCCTGGAACGAACTGAGAAATCAGGAGGTGGGCTATGCCCGTTACGGTTCATCCAGGTACTTAGAGGAAGGATACGAAGATTATGAATATGAGCTGTCCCGCAGTGGCCGCTGGAAATACAACGACACCTACCGCACCCACATATGGATACCTTATAATGTGGGCGGTTCCTGGAGCCCCTATTATCACGGTAGATGGGTCTGGAATCCTTTCTACGGTTATGTGTGGCATTCTTACGACCCCTGGGGCTGGTATACCCACTACTACGGCAGGTGGCACTGGAGTTATTACGACGGTTGGGGTTGGGTACCGGGATACCGCTGGTCCCCGGCCTGGGTGTCCTGGGGTTGGCACGGAAATTATTACGGCTGGTGCCCCCTGAGCCGTTACAACAGGCCCATTGTCGTCATAAACAAACGCTGGCTGAGGAACCACAACTTCAAGAGAGGAATTCCAACCAACGCAAGTTCCCTGGTTGTTATTAAGAAGAACCAATTGTCATCCTCGAATATTCACAAGGTGGCATTGAAAAAAGGAGCTCTTTCCGCTAAAAACCTAACCTTTAGAGGTAACGCGCCCGGTGAAAAGCCCGTGAGTTCTATGATTAGTGTTGTTAATGCCAGGGGAAAATCGGTTGTTTACAAGAAGAATGGACTCGTTTCCAGGAACAAATACAAAACCATATCGTCTACATCCGGGACCTTATCCACAAAAGGGACGGTCTATAAATACACCGGGGAAAAGGGTAAACAGGGAAATCCCTATAAATATTCGAATCCCAAGGTGAAAGCAAAGATTCGGCAGCCCGGCACTTCGGGCGCCACTGTAACCAAAAAGATAGGTTATAAATCCGGCGAATCGGTAACGAAAAAGACCTACTATCCGGGTTCTACTGTAATCAAAAAGAAAGTCTATAAATCAGGCAGAACGAGTGGCTCTAAGATTAAAACCGGGACAGTGTCGAAAAAATATTCCACATCCAAACCCGGATCAACTTCCGGGTCAAAAGTTTCAAAAAAAGTATACAAAAAGAGCGGCTCTAAATCCTCATCGTCCGGATCTTCAAGTAAAGGAACGTCGAAAAAGGTAAAAAAGAAAAAAGATTCCCCTTACTTTTCGTCAAAATCCTACTCATCCTCAACTAATTCCACTTCTTATTCCGGGTCGACCTACGCGTCTTCGGGGAAAAAGACCTATAAATCTTACTATAGTTCTTCTTCCAAACCAAGGAGAACTTATAGCTCAACCTATAAATCAAGAAGTTACTCCTCAAAAAAATCCTATAAACCCTCATCATCCTATCAAAACTATTCGAGGCAGGGACGCAGATCCTCTTCATATAAGCGTTCGTCTTCTTACTCGAAATCCTCCTCCTCAAGGTCTTATTCACGACCTTCCTCTTCCGTGAGGTCTTCGTCTGTGAGGAGGTCTTCATCATCAAGATCTTCGTCATCCAGATCCTCATCTTCCAGGTCTTCGTCTTCGCGATCGGTCAGGAAGAAATAGTTTTCCAGGTTGCAAGGGAAACAAAAGGGAGCAGGTCAACCTGCTCCCTTTTGTTTTTTTCCAAACTTAACACACCCTTGATTTTTTCTTTTTTTTATGATATTTATATTTTTTAAGAATCAACCCCCCGGTACGCATCCTTCTGGTAGAAGACAATATCGACAACCTGAACCTGGCAAAGTTGCTGTTAAAAAATGAGAGACATGGCTGACTATTAAATGGATTATTTGCTGAAAATATTATTACTTGCTTTCATTCAAGGTGTTACTGAATTTTTTCCGGTAAGCTCTTCCGGTCACCTGGTTATCTTTCAATACCTGCTGGAGTTTAAAACCGTACCTTTTCTTTTTAACATCGTGCTGCATCTGGGTACTCTATTTGCAGTAATTGTGTATTTTTTCAAAGATTTACGAGACCTTACCTTAAATTTTTACAAAAAAGAGAATTTTCGATTTATAAGTTACATTTTAACCGCTTCTATTCCTACAGCTCTTATTGGCCTGATTTTCAAAGAGCCCCTGGAAAAAATGTATACCGAAATCAAATTTACTGGGGTTGCCCTGATTATATGTGCAATTGTCATATTTTTTTCCAAAGTTATTAGAGTCAAAAAACCCAATATATATTTGGCATCTCTTATAATCGGCTTATTTCAAGGAATTGCCATAATTCCCGGAATGTCTCGTTCCGGTTTAACAATTTCAGTAGCCCTGATTCTAAGCATGGGTTATGAGTTTTCTTTCAAATTTTCGTTTTTGCTATCCATCCCGGCAATTTTGGGAGCTTTAGCCCTTGAATTTTCCGGCATTCCCTTTAATAGTGAATTTATTCCATACTTATTGATTGGGATGGCGCTGTCGGCATTTTTTGGAATCATGGCCTTGTCGCTCCTAAAAAGAATAATTTTAAAGGAGAGATTTCACCTTTTTGCCTATTATTGTCTTTTTGCCGGTATTGTAATTGTTATATTTATCTAATAATTAGCTTTAAGTAATATTCAACTTTCTGCCCCCTGGGCGGCGGAAGCTGCAAGCGAAGGAGAAAAAATGAACATATACGAGCAACTGACCGAGGCAGTCACCTTTATCAAAAACTGCGGGGTAGTGGCGGCGGAAGTCGGTGTGGTTTTGGGATCCGGCCTGGGGGAATTTGCCGAATCCCTTGAAGAGAAAACGGTTATCCCCTATGAGGATATCCCCCACTTCAAAAAAGTCAGGGTGAAAGGCCATGCCGGGCAGTTGGTGGCCGGCAGGCTTGGGGGAAAACCAGTTGTCGTAATGCGGGGACGTTATCACTATTACGAAGGTTATGATATTGCCGAAGTAGTTTTTCCCATTCGCACCTTATGCGGCCTGGGTATTTCGAAACTATTGTTGACCAACGCGGCAGGGGGCATTAACCCCGATTTACAGCCCGGTGATTTAATGATTATTCGCGATCATATCAATATGATGGGTGTGAATCCACTGCGCGGAGAAAATGACGAGCGTATAGGCGCCCGTTTCCCGGATATGTCCGGTGTTTATGAAAAGAATCTCAGCAATATAATCGCCCGCGGTATGCAAGATTCGGGATTGGCGGTTAAACAAGGTGTATACGCCGCTTTAAGCGGGCCTTCATATGAAACACCGGCGGAAATTAAAATGCTTGCGGTATTAGGCGCGGATGCAGTAGGAATGTCAACCGTGCCGGAAGCGATTGCAGCCCGTCATATGGGGGTAACGGTTGCCGGGATTTCATGTATCAGTAACCTGGCGGCCGGGATCTCAAAAAACAAGCTTGATCATAAAGACGTAACTGAAACGACCGGCAGGATCAAAAACCGTTTTATCAGCCTGTTGAGTAAAACTATACCACTATTTTAGGCAGCAGCGGTTGCCTTTTTTCCGGGAATAAATTTCGCTTTCCCGGAAACGCAAACGCAAAGCTTAAATGGTCTTTAACAATTTAACTTTTTTAGTTACTCCGGTACAGCGCCGGTCCAGATGTAATCACAATAGTAAAGGGACCACAAATTTTCCCAGCATTTTTTATAGCCGGCCTTGATTTCGCTCATTTCTTGCTTTGTCAAATTAGAAATTGTTTTTTTCTTTAATTCTAATTTTTTCATGATGCTTCCTCCTGTTTTTTTTGTGTACTATCGGTTCTTTTTTTACCAGGTCTTGAGCCGTGCCGTAAAATAGTTTAATCATATCGGCTGCCTGGGGAGCATGAAACAGAATTGCCTTTCCCAGGTCCGCACAAACTTCTTTTTTATCATATTTAAGCATATACTTGTTTTTTCCCCGGTTAAAGTATGCCCGTTCCTCATTCGGATCCAACTCAACAGCTTTGTTGAAATCCGGCAGCGCGTCACTAAATTTCAGCAGGTGGCATTTAACTATTCCCCTGTGTAAATAAGCGGCGGAACACCGGGGATTCAATTCGATTACACTGTCGAAATCCGTTAATGATTCATCGTACTGCTTCAGAATTTTATATCTCAATACACCTCTTTTTAGATAAGCGTCTGCGCAATATGAATCGATCTCGATCGCTTTTGCATAGTCGGCGGCAGCTTCCGGATACAGTCCTGCTAAATTGTTCCGTAACCCACTCAGGTAATAATCATTTGCTTTTTTCTTCATTTTTCAACGCTTTTTTACATCCATTAATAATTTTTTATAGAATACCCGTTTAGATTTGACTGGCCCGATAATATTATATTATGTAGTATTTTTTTTGTTTTGTCAATAAAATTTTGATATTTTCGGCATTGGAAACAATTGTTAGGTAAAAAACCCTCCGGCTTGCGCCGGAGGGTTTTTTATTTTGAAATACACTTTCTTGCATATCAGAACCTGTAAGTGAAGCCAAACAGCATCTGCCAGCGGGAGAGTATCTGGTTGATGGTGAAACGGTCATCTTTCTCGCCCGCTTTGCCCCAGAATTCAAACATAGGTTTGCCGGTTGCTGCATCATAACCTTTGAAGGTGAGGGGAGTATCATCATACAGGATATAGCGGTACACACCCCAATCTTTGTTCAACATATTGAGGAAATTCTTAACGGTCAGGAACACTTCGAGCTTATGCCCTTTAGAGAAAGGCATGGGGATAGCTTGAGTCAGTTTCAAGTCCAATTGATGAATGAAGGGGTCATGACTGGCAAAGCGGGGCAGTATTTTACCGCGGTTTGCCTCTAATGCCGGGTCGTCCTTGATGTATTGATCGAGATCTGCCCAGGTGCCTTTGGTTAAAATAAGCTCATCCGCGCTGATCGGTACGTAAATGGAATCATTTTGCACGCCGTCCAGGTTTACATCGTTGTAATAGCGGGTGGAGTAACGACGCCCGGTGCGGCCATCGTAAACCAGTGCCAGGGTAGTGGGGGCATTCTTGATAAAGTCGAACTTTTTGGAAAAAGTGAAGAAGAAACGATTCCGGGTGTCATGGGCCGAATAGCTAAGCTCCGGTTCATTGGGATCGCCTTTGACGATATTGTACTTCCAATTGGAAACAGCCCGGGATGAAGTGCCGCCGAAAAGGTCCTTAGCCATACCGTAGGTGTAAGAGGCATTGACCATACTGCCGTCAGCCCACTCCTTTTGCACCTGGAAGCTCAGGTTGTACTGGAACCCTTCATCGGTGTTGCTCAACAGCAGGACATTCTGAAATTCGCTGTGCTTGTAATTGGCCCAACCGTATTTTGAACCGTAGTTTCCATAAGCAGGTACACCGAAGAGGGGGCGGCCGTCAAAGGCACAAACGGCACCAGTGGCTTCGATATTGATATTCTGGTACTTGATTTCATTGACGCTCCTGGAATAGACAAACTCCACGGTACCGGTAAAACCATAGGGGAGTTTTGCGTCAACCGCGATGTTTGTTTTTAAAACCTGGGGGAACTTATAACTTGCATCGATCAGGTTGATGTCGGCAGGGGCAGGGCCTCCGCCGGGGTAATCGGGCTGGTTGTAGGGATCGGTGACAAAAAATCCGGGGTTACCAAACACCCGGTATCTTGCCAGGTCGGTGCCGGTATTGGAATACTGGTTGGAAATCCACACATAAGGGGTTCGACCGGAAAAGATTCCGATGCCGCCGCGGACCATGATGTTCTGTTTACCCGTGGGATCGAAGTTAAAGCCGACACGGGGAGACCAGAGGGCATTACCGCCGGCATTCTGGTTGGTAGGATAACCGAATTTCTGCTCTACTAAGGGATTCGCCGGGGGATCGTCCGGCATTATGGGCACATCGGCCCGCAGACCGAGGGTCAGCTTTAATTTGGGTGTAGCGGCCCACTCGTCACCGGCATAAAACCCGAACTGGTAGACATTGAACTTAGCCGGGGCATTGGGGTCGCCGGTTAAAGAGTAGTAACGGTCATAATAGGAGGGTATGCCGGCCTCGAAATCATCTAAACTATCGAATTCGTACTTGCCGAACTCCCTCTGCACAAACACATTGTAGAAGTTAAAGAACTCGTTATGAGTTCCGAAAACAAAGGTATGTTTCCCCTTGTAGATGGTCAGGTTGTCGGTGATTTCGATCAGATCCTGGTCCAATTGGTTGCGGTGACGGTATTCTTCGGAACCGGCATAAAGTGTCGCCCCTGGTATATCCACGATAATCCTGGGGAAGGCCTCCCCCATATAGGTAGGATTGTCGCGAATGGTCTGGTAGTTGATCATTAATTCGTTGTGCGTGTTTGTGCCTAATGTACTGTTTAACTGCAGCACCGTGCTATTGCTCTTGTTCAGGTAAAGCACACCGCCGTTGCCGAAAGTAAAACTCCGGTCGCTGGTCCGGTACAGGTTTTGATAATCGGAATCGCTGAAACCGTGACGCAGGGTCAACCGGTGTTTGGGATTGATGTTCCAATCCAAACGGGCGAAAATTTTGGAACTGGTGCGGTCGTTCACTACTTCACCGTAGCCGCCTGCATCGTATCCATAGTTATTACAGATATTGACAAAACGGTCGGCTTCAGCTTTATGACCCCAATCACGTTCTCCGCTGCCGCCGATAAAATAATCTTCGGGCACACTCTTTTTGGTGTATTCTGCGTTGAGAAATAAAAAGAGTTTGTTCTTGATGATCGGGCCGCCGAAAGTGATGCCGAAAACACCTTCGGTAAACTTATTAAAGGGGGTTTC
>JAGLQA010000759.1 GCA_023137075.1 Candidatus Aminicenantota bacterium | reverse complement strand
TGGGTTTCGACGACACGGAAATCAAGGGCGCCGTGAATCACCAACATGGGCGTCTTCCAGTTCTTGATATAATTGATGGGATTGTGCTTCTCATACCCTTCGGGATTTTCCCAGGGCGTGCCGCCGTGCTCCCATTCGGGGAACCAGAGTTCCTCGGTGTCAAAGTAGGCCAGCCTCTCATCTAAATTGCCATCATGGTTCACCAGGCAGCGAAAACGGTCGGGCCAATTACCGGCAATCCAGTTGATCATGTATCCGCCGTAAGAAGCGCCGAGCGCGCCTACCCGCTCTCCGTCCATCCAGGGGTAACGTTTAAGAGCGGCCGCTAAGCCTTTTTTAAGGTCTTCCAGGGGCTTACCGCCCCAGTCACCGGAGATGGAATCGGTGAATTTCTGCCCGTAACCGGTGGAACCGTGAAAGTCCACCATCACGGCTGCGTAACCTCTGCCCGCGTAAACCTGGGGATTCCAGCGGTAATGAAATTGATTGCCGAAGGAACCCTGTGGGCCGCCGTGTATGAGAAAAACGACCGGGTATTTTTTGTTGGCGTCGAAGTCCACCGGCTTGACAACAATACCGTACACGGTCTCATCATTCCAGCCTTTAAAGGTGAATTGCTCATATTTACCCATCCTGGCTACCGCCACCTGTTTTGAATTAATGGAGGTAATCGTTTTTTTCTGCTTCCCACGCTTATCGATGGAATATATCTCCGTGGGCGAGGTCAGGTTTTGCATCCCGTACACGATGCGATTACCGGCAAGGCCTAGCGCGGTTACCCGGCCTTTTTCAACCAGGGTCTTTACTTTACCGGTTTTGACATCTATGGCAAAGAGAGACTTCTGCCCCACGTTCCCGGCAATGGCATACAGGGTTTTATCTTTGGGGCCCCAGACAAGAGTTCCGGGTGAACGATCCCAGGTGGGCGCCAGTATCCGCTCCGTACCATCAGGCCAGAAGCGCAGCTTAATATAAAAACGGTCCGCTTCAAACCGGGCGCGTTTCATGGCCAGGTAAGCCAGGGTTTTGCCGTCATTGGAAAACAACGGGGCCGTATCCCAGGCTTTGTTCTTTTCGGTCAGGCATTTGGGAGCTTGAGAACCGTCTGCCGGGGTCAGGAACAGGTCGAAATTGGTGGACCAGGCTTCTTCCTTACCGCTGTTGCCTGCGGAAAACACGATGGCATTGCTGTCGGGAGTAAAGGTAAACTCCTCGCTGCCGCCAAAGGGTTTCGTGGGCGAGTCGGTGTCCATTCCTTTCATCACATCCACCGGTGTTCCTCCTGAAACGGGCCTCACGAAAATATGGGAGCGGCGGCCATCCATCCAGGTATCCCAGCGGCGTATAAACAGGCGCTCGTAAACCCGGCCCGTGACTTTGCTTTTTTCTCTCTTTTTCAGCTCTTTCATGGTGCAGTCGATGGACTTGCCCTGGGGAAACACCTCCATTGAAAATGCCATTTTACTTCCGTTAGGCGAGAGGATGAGGTTGCCCACATCTAAGGGCAAATCCGTGACCTGCCCGGCTTCCCCGCCGTCGATGGGGATACACCAGACTTGTGAAGAACCGGATCGAGTGGAAAGGAAGTAAATCTTTTTTCCATCCTTTGACCAACAGGGATTAAAATCTCCGGCCGAATGGGTGGTCAACTGCCGCAGGCATTTTCCGTCGCTGCCGACTAACCACAGGTCGGTTCTGCCTTTGTTGGATTTGAGATCGGTTTTACGCAGGGTAAAAACAATCCACTTCCCGTCCGGTGAAACCTGCGGGTTTGCTATCCTGTCCATTGCCAGGAGATCGTGAACCGTAAAGGGGTGAGCTTCTTCGCTGAAACCCGTACCGCTCAATATAAACAAACACATACATAAAAACGAAACAGCACGCATGATAATCCTCCTGAATAAAGAGATAATCTACCGGATCATCTCTGCTAAAATTAATTAAAACACTTAATCAAAATAGTACTGCAAACCCGTCTTTCTGTCAAACGGGGATTAATCGAGCTTTAATCGACCCAGTCCGTATTGGTTGTCTTTTCCGGTTGGTCCTAAGTCTTCGGCCCGGCCTTCGATGATACTTTTAACCTCGCCTAAATCGAAGGGAGTTTTTAACATTAAAAGGGCCAGGGCCCCTGCCACATGTGGGCAGGAAGCAGAAGTTCCATAAAAGTTGCCGCTGCCGTAGGAGACACACGAAATCCCGGAAGGAGCGCATAGATCGGGTTTTATCCGGCCGTCTAAGGTCGGTCCGCGGGAGCTGTAAGAATGGTAGTCGAAACCGGACCAGTCAACCGCGCCTACCGCTATAATATAAGGAGAATCGGAGGGGCTGGTTAAACTGCCTTCCGGCACATTGTACTCCAGGTCGCCCGAATGGGTGGGAATAAAGAGGTCCATTGTCAGGTTTTTCGTGGCGTTGTATTTGTAAATCGCGATACCCCACCAGGCTGAACTACTCGAGTACCAACCATTCAAGATTTCATAGGGCCACTGCGTGCCGGTTTGATTGTTTGAGGATTTGTCAACATAATGCCAGTTGGCGCCGTCATAATAATAGAGGTACAGATCATAATCCTGGTTCGAACCGCTGTAAGTAGAACCGTTCCAGGTGCCCCAATCATCCCATTTGAGATAGGCGGACGTAATCGTGTTGCCCGGCACATAGAAGTGCAGTATCTCATCACCTCCGGAAAAGTTGTGCCATTTATCCGAATCGCTGTCGTAAAAATCCCCTTGCCAATGGTCGGTTGCCGCATTACCGGCAGAGGTTACCCAGGTAACGCCACTGTTATAAGCAAATTCCACTAATTCACACATCGGGCCGGTGCCGTCACCCCTGCCGCCGATATAAGAACCCATGGAAAAAGAAATGATATCGACATCCTGCTGCAGTATCCAGATTAAGGCATTTTGCAGTTCAATGGAAGTCTGAAAATTAACCAGGAGCAACTCGGCATTGGGCGCCATATCATGCACAATCTCGGCACAACCGGCGCCATGCTTCTGCCCGGCGAAAATGCTGCCGTCGGCTCTGAAGGATTTTGTAGTGACCGATGCGGGCAGTTCCGTGCCCAATAAAGCGGGATAATTTTCAAAACCGGCATCTAAGATACAGACTTTCGGTGAATCCTGAGCGTGATAGGGAGTCAGCATATGCCACTTATTGGCACCGGTTGCCGCGACGCCTTCGCTGGTTTCCGTAAGGTGGGGCAAAAAGGGGCGCCTTATAAATCTCACGGATTCTAAGTTCGCTAAGTGCAGGAGAGAATTGAAAGGCACCCGGCCCTGGACCGACTGGCGAAAGGAGGTTTCGACTCTCCCTCCGGCGCCTTCAACCTGCCATTTCACGATTTTACCCGCTAGTGTTGCCTCCCATTCACCGATACCTGCCGTTTGGGCTTCCAATACCACCCGGGCAAAGTCTCCATCCACATCGATTCCACGCATAGAGGCAAAGGCTTTAGCCTGTTCCGGGCCGTCATGAGAATAAACCTGCGCTAACCGGTAAAGCACCGATTCCAGCTTTGGATGCCCTTCTTTTTGATAATTCTCGAGCGCCGGCAGGTTTATATAATCGAATTGGGACTGCTGTAGTGCGTCGGCAGGTAAAAGAAAGATTAGGGTTACTAAGAAGACCACCCCGATTACGGTTATGTGATAAAATTTAAATTTCTTTTTCATTTTTATCCCCTTTTAACTTCTAAAAGAAATATTTGACACCGGCGGTGAATATGACCGTATTAAGGTCAATCTCAGCGATATCGCCTGAAGCTGTGGCAGTGCCGGTCAGGTCCGTCAATGTCCATGTTCCGGCAGCCTTGAATATACAGTATTTAAAATCCGCGTTTACAGCTATATTCGGAATTATAAAATAGTCGATACCGGCCCCGAAATGAAATCCGATCGCATGTTCAAGTGATTCTTCGATGTCGAAATTCACGGCATTCCAGTTATTTACCACTTCGTTGTCGAGGGCAAAACTGTTCAAATAATAGCCGATACCTCCCGAAACATAGGGAACCAATTGATTGTTAACCGGGTATCTTCCTTGCAAACTAAGTTGAAGGGGCATGACCGTCAATGTGCCGTCGCTTAATGAATCGACTTCACCGGTCACCCCGCTTTGAAACCGGAGACCACTCACTTCAAGAGCAAAATATTTTGTTATTTCATAGCAAAAATTGATGCCGTAGGTTAACGCGCCGTCAAGATTTGTATTGCCGGGCAGGGCGTAACCTGCGGTAACACCGATTCCAGCCCGTCCCCCATACCCGGGAAGTACAAAAGATAGGACGAACAATATCCCCAAAATGGGGAGCAAAATTTTCTTTTTCATCTATTTACCTCCTTGCTGTACAACACAGGTACAGCCATTTTAACTTAATTTAATATATACCAGATCGAAAAAAAAATAGCAAACCTCCCTGTCGCTTATAACAGGTTTCTTTCTATTTTTAAAAGATTAAGTATTCGCCGTCTCTTAAGATTTCCTCGGTGCGGTTGTTTTCGTAACCCAGGACAACCGATTTTACATGAACCAGGGGCTGGGTGGCCGGTATGTAAATCCTGTCTAAATGAATCACCTCTTTGGGAGAAGAAAAATCCTTTGGGCCCACGATACCGTTGAAATGATCGCTCCTGCCAAAGGCGATATGAAAACCCAATTTCTCATCCAACAATATCTCATCGATGGGCCTTAGACCGAAATCACCCAATACTCCGAATCCCAATTCAGCCATGTTGCCGTAAGCCGGCTCTCTTTTCAGATGATCCCGTTCTTCCTCGAGTGCCGTGCTTTCCTGACCGGGGTCACAGCTTGCTACTTCGACCGCCCGGTTTTCCTTGACCGTGAACAGCAGGATACCGTCTCCGACCTGAACCGGCAGTGTGCCCGCGGTCCCGGTTTTTTCGCCTTTTTCCCCTTCATAAGGCACGATATAGGTTTCCCCACTGGGTAAGTTTCCGGCCACACCGGCGTCGGGAAATCGCCCCGGGCTTAAGTGGGCCGTACGGAAACGAAGATCGAAAAACATCTTAAATTCCCGGTGGCTGTCAATCACAAAAATAACTTCCGCCCATTCCGCCGGATCGAGTTTTTGTTTCAATATTTCCACCCGTCTGAATACTTCATTGTAGTCGATCCGCAGCGCCGGGATCATTTCCGAGGAAAAACCCGGCATGGTGGCGGCCCGGAAGCCGAATTTTTTGGCCGCCATTTTGAGTGGCGCGGTGGTCGAGTATTCCGTAGGCGCTAAGAATAGCTGGAATTCCTTGAAAATCCGGTCAAAGCTTATCTTATCCCCCTCTTCGCTTAAAAGTTCGGCCGAAATGGGGAGCTTTTCCCTGATAATATAGGCTTCTTCCGGTAAATCAGCGTTGTTCGATCCAACGTCCGTATAGGCCAGCAATTTGATTTGGTCAAGCCCGGCGGCAGAGGCATTGTATTTCACCGCGTTATACCAATCTTCGGCCATTTTTCGCCGCAGTTTCCAGGCGCCGTTATCTTTATCGATATCTACCGGGACATCCACCAGGATGCCCAATTGTTTGTCCCCCGGGAAAGCCGGAAAGACCGATCTGATTAAATTTATTAAGTCACTGCCTGATAATGTTTCCATGATTAATTCTCCTGGTTGTTCTTAAAATTTACCCGTATATTTGCTCCACAGGTCGTTTCCCAATTGCCAGTACGCTTTTACCAACCGCTTCATCCATTTATTGCTGTATTCCGTTAAAAACTTACGGGCTTTTTTAGGATTCTTCTTGTAGAGAGCGAGTGCTTCGGCTTCAATTTTTACCTGGTTCTGCAGTGCCTCCGCTTCAAATTTCTGCCACACTTTGGCCACATCGTGCCGCATGTCGCCCCATTTCTGGGCCGCCAGGTCCGCTACCCGGTTAAAGGCCCACCAGGCACAGTCATAGTTGAATCCCGGCCTGCCGCATATTTTATAGGATTCGGGAATTTCCTCGATACCGATATAAAGCGGCGCGTAGGATGTCATGGCCGGGTTGTCATAGGCGAACCAGACCAGGCCCCCTATATCATTCGGCAGCCAATCCCTGGCCTGGATAACGGTGGCATA
>JAGLQA010000758.1 GCA_023137075.1 Candidatus Aminicenantota bacterium | reverse complement strand
ATATAACTACCCGGAAAAATAGCAGCAGGATTTGTTAAATTATGAAAAAAACACTTGCGAGTAAAGTTGATATTCTAAACGAAAAAAAGGACAACGATTTCAGACAGGAGTTACGATTATTGGCTGATCGTTGCGATAAATTTAATATGGCAGGTGTAATCGAGCGGACACCGGGACAGATCGAGTATGCGCTCTCCGATTCAAATTTTCCAAAAATCCCCGACCGGTCCTATTCGAATATTATTATAGCCGGTATGGGAGGATCTGCCCTGCCGGTAGAGGTACTTGAGGATGCATTCTATGATCGTTTCCGTATACCCATAGATGTGTGCCGGAATTATCGCTGCCGGACAAAAATAACCCCTATGACGCTATCTGTGGCCAGTTCCTTCTCCGGGAATACCGAAGAAGCGATAAGTGCGATGGAACATATTGCCCGGCTCGGTGCTCATATCCTGGTAATTACCGCCGGAGGCAGACTTGAAAAAATCGCTGCCGAAAAAGGGTATCCCACAGTACGAATACCTTATGAAAGAGAAGGAGTTGGGTTCCAACCCCGGTCTGCCACCGGTTACATGGTTACCTACTTAGCACGCATGCTGGCGGCCGCGGGCGTCCTGGAAGACCCGGCTGCCGAACTTTCGGCCCTGCCTGCCTTCCTTCGCGGTTTAAAGATACGGGAGGAAGCGGAGGCGACAGCACGGTGGTTCGCCGGTCGAATCCCGGTGATTTATACAGATGAATCCTTTGAGCGTTCAATCGCCCGGATTTTTAAAATAAAATTGAATGAAAATGCCAAACGGCCGGCTTTTTACTACAGTTTACCGGAAGCCAATCATAACGAAATGATCGGCTTCAGTCATCAAAACAACGACGAGAATTACGCTGTACTTTACCTGAAAGATCCGGCAGGCGAAAAGAACGTGCACCTTCGCTTCGAGGTCATGAAGGAACTTTTTAAGGACCTTGGAATAAACCATGTGGATTTCCGGGAGTGGATCCTACCGGGTTCCACAAACCTTGAGAAGATATTTGCCGGTCTTATGTTTGGCGACTGGTGTGCCTATACGGCAGCGTTACTTAATCACAAAGACCCTTCCCCGGTCGAACTTGTCGAAAACTTCAAAACCCGGTTGAAAGAAAAACAAAACCGGTGAGGCAGACTGGAGCACGCAGGTTACCCGCGGAACTTTGTGATAAAATGGACCAATTGGTAGCGGGTTTTGACTCCTAATTTTTGGTACAAACTGTAAATGTGGTTCTTGACGGTATGAATCGAGATGTAAAGCTCATCTTCGATTTCCTTATTACTCTTCCCATCCATGATAAGCCTGAGAATGTCCTGTTCCCTTCTGGATATGTTGTACTTTTTATAAAGCCGTTCCAACGAAGTGCTGCCCTCTATTAGAGACAACATACTCTGCGCATATTTTAGGAAAAAGAGCTTGATCCACAAAAGCGGTAAAAAATTGAAACAAATCAATCCGGCCATAGAGGCGAAAAACCTGATCTGTTCTGGAAAAACGATTATTAGAGGCAAAAAAACATAACGGGCTAAGTAAAGGTAGGCGAAGGCTTTGCAGATTTTCGCTTTCTTCCGGTCGCTGCTTCTTTTGGCATAAATGAGCAGGGTAACCAGGAAGACAATTTCGATTACAAAAAGAATGGCGCCGACATTTTCGTAGATAAAATAAAGCCATTTATGAGATAAACTCCGCGGGGGTAGTATCATTTTGATAACGATACCGCCTAAAAAAACAATTGCCCCGGTAAAAATCCATTTTTTGAGGCGCGGTGAGAGAGCTTTGCCCTGGAATTGTAGAACCACCCTGACCATGGCATAGGTTATGCCCATGACAAAAAGATAAATAAACAGGTAGCCGATATCTTCAAAAACGGGTGAGCGGGTGAGGGGAAATTTCTCCGGCAGGTTGAGGTCTAAATATTTGTAAATTAATGTCAACAGAATCAAGAGGTTATAAAATATAATATGATAAGTTAAAGGCTGAAGAAAAGGGTAAGCGTAGGTTTTGTACAGGTTATAGGTATACACGGCGATTCCGGCTCCTATCATTAAGTTGGCGACAGCAGCGAGTATTTTTATATGTTCCATGTTATTTTTCTAGTTAAACCGGCAGGTAATTTATTATACCACAAAATGAGGGTGACGGTGTTGTACAATTTGACATTTTTTTGATTATAAACCTCGGTTTAACCCGTGTGATTTGCAGCTCCTTATATAGGAAATCGGTGCTATTTTTAAAAATGGCACTTATTTCCTATTGATAAGATGATATTTCGCTGCTATAACAAAACCTTAATGGCTGCCCCCGCCGGGGGCTTTTAAGGAGTTAAACCATG
>JAGLQA010000757.1 GCA_023137075.1 Candidatus Aminicenantota bacterium | reverse complement strand
TAGATAACAATTCCGTAGAATCTTGATATTTCAGGCATTTACAACGAGCTTCTCTTCCGCATTTAAATATTCTTCCGGGTTTATTCCGGTGATTTCAAAATAAATGGCATCCGGGCAAATATCAATTTCTCTATCCCATGAGAGAGCACCGCTTTCCGGATCTATTTTTACTTTTCTAAAAAGATCATAATCTTCCCAGGCCTTGAAAATACCCCTGCCCGTTAGATGCGCCAGGCTGACCACTCCCTCAATACCGTCGGCATAACAAACCTGTATTTTGTAATCATCCAGTACTTTTACCCGGATCGGCTTAAACATCTAATACTCCTTTAAAGGCATTTTTTCATTAATAATATGCCACTTTTTCGCAAAAATGTCAACCAAAAACACATGATAAGAGATTTCTTCTCTACTCTTTATGCCTGCTCATTCCTGTTTCCGGTAAGCTGCCGCCCTTGCCGAATAAATCGGTTAGACCAGGCTGAATTTTTTCATAATGTTTTCGCATTTGCCGGTATCGCGACTTCCCGGCCATTTCCCGGACGGGGCCGCCCACATCTTCCCTTGTACTATATTAAAAAAAAATGTCAATAAGAATAAAATATTTGTTCGGTTTTTAGAAGCAAGAACTGCTGCTGGGATAGTTCCCAAAAACTAAACTCTTACGCTCACATCGATGTGATCTTCGTAGATTAGTTTGTCATTAAGAAAGACAGTCATGTGATACTTTCCGGCAGGAAGATTTTCCACCTGGTCAAAAAAGAGAATATATTCATAGTACTGACCCTCTTCTCCAAAGGCGAACACCTTCCGGGCCGCTCTTTTTCCATCCTTATCGTAGAAACTTACCGCCAATTCTCCACTATTTTCAATATCCTTTACCTCTAAAAGAAAGAAGAAAGGAGAACGGATTCTGTCATCTTTGAAGGTCTCTTTTTTTAGGCTGCCGTTTATGTTTTCAACCTTATAATAAAAACCGATTTCCGCCACATAGGGATATTCAAGGTATGGCAGTTGTGCTATTTTTACGCCGCAGGCCGGCGTTAAAAGTAACAGCACTAAACTCAGATGGATACAACCTGGATAAAGATTTTTTTTAGAGCTAATGAGTATCCTCCTCGAAGTGTGGCATTGTGCAAGATTTTTTTCTCAATAAATATCTCCACGGTCTGGAATTTGCGTGCTTCATTATAATAAAACACAAAGGAAGAAAAAACCAGGTCAAAGGGAAGGTTCACCTTGCCTGACAGCATGATATTCTCAAGGTTAAGCGCGTTGTTATAGGAAAAGCGCAGGTAAAAGGAATATTTTTGCGGATCGATTAGTTCAAGATTAAAATTCATGTTCTGTGTGTTGTTGCCTTCTACCCAGAAATTTTTGGCCCGGTACCGGGAAATTAAGGCATAGGCAAGCGAACACCTGAATTTCCCCATATCCTTTTCCATAGATAATTGGGTGTTGAAATCGGTGAAATTTTCTTCCCGGTTGTCCCAGATATGATTGAACGTAAAGGAAGGAGCCAATTTTATGCCCGC
>JAGLQA010000756.1 GCA_023137075.1 Candidatus Aminicenantota bacterium | reverse complement strand
GCTGCCATGGAATCGGAATTATAAACTGATTTTCCCAGCAGCAACTCGTAGAAGACCCTGCCAAGAGAGAAAATATCCGAAGCCAGGGAGAACTCCTGGGCGCTTACCTGTTCAGGCGCCTGGTAGCTAAGGGTCCCGATTAACATACCGGTCTCGGTTACCCGGGAGTGATATAGAACTTTTGAAAGCCCGAAATCGAGTAGTTTTACAACGTTTTTGTCCCCATCCACTTCGGTTAACATTATATTTGCAGGTTTTAAATCGCGGTGAACGATCTTCTGACTGTGGATTAAGGCCAGCGCCTCGCTTATCCGGATCATAATTTGGAGACAGGTATGAATATCCGGTGACCTTTCCTCTAGAATTTTCGTTTCTAAGGTCTTTCCCTCTATATACTCCATAACGATATAGAGTTTCCCCTCATACTCACCTCTTTCATAGATATTTACGATACTTGCATGATTCAAGCGGTCGATTATCGATCCTTCACGCTTAAACCGTTTGATATTATCCTCCGATTTAAAGAGTTCCTCCTTTAATACCTTAATTGCCACAACATCCGTTTTGTCCCTTATACTATGGGCCTTGTAGACATTTCCCATACCGCCCGAACCGATCCTTTCAATGATCCGGTACAAGCCGATATACTTTTGTTTTTTCCAGAAAGAAAAGAGATACATATACTTTTTTATGATAAAAGCCAGTATGGTTGAAACTAGCAGGAATAGGGAGATAAATAGTATAAACTGGTTTTTTTTCTCTCTCTTTAAAAATCCAATCTCCATTTCCCTCTTTTCCGCTTCATACTTCTCCTGAATCTCTGTGATATTCTGCTGTTTTTCCCGGTTGGAAATCTCGTCTCTAAGGTTAATATGTTTTTTATAAAAATCCATTGCTTCTCTGAATTTTCCCATTTCATAATATAGACCGGAGTAGTTCTCATAAAGCACGCGCATCATAGTTTTGCTGTTGAGTGATTTAACAATTTCTAAAGCTTCATTATAATAGCGCCCTGCTTTTTTATATTGTTTCATTAGAAAATAATTTTTTCCGATAATATTCAAATTTTGGGAAAGCATGAGTTTATCCGTACCTTTACGGGACTCCTCTAACAATCCAATAAGAATATTTTCTGATTTTTTGTAGTTCCCTCTATCTCTATGGATTGCAGCAATGCTTATTTTCGTAGCCCTTATCCACTCCTTCCTATTAATCTCTTCGCATACTGCTAAAGCCTTTTTATAATAATCCAGGGCGGAATCGTATTTTTTCATTTCAAAATATGTTATTCCTATTTGATTATAAAAAATAGCAGTATCCTCTTTGTTTTTTGCATTTTTTGCCAGTTGAAGCCCCTTAAATTGGTACTCTAAACGCTTTGTCGCATCATTTAAATAGGTGTAGATAAACCCTAAATGTAAGTAAATAAATAAACGATCTTCGTAAGTATCTTTGATTTTTTTGCACATTTCCAGAGCTTTGAAATAATATTGCAGGGCTGCAGCGAAATTTTTTTCATTAAAATTTCCAAGTTTTACATTGGCCTTTAAGATGCCTCTCCTGTCGTTGATCTCCTCAAATATTTTCAGGGCCAGGTTAATAAATTCAAGCCCCTGCCCGTTTTTTTTTAAACGTTTAAAAGTATCGGCTATAGACAGGTAGGCCCTTGCCTTTCCCTGCGGAAATTTAATCATTTCCGATTGTTCAACGGCATTATTTCCGAACTCTAAAGATTTTTTCGGATCCACCTTTCGCATTTTTGTGCTCAGTTGAAGCAAAATCTCAACCTTTTCCCTGCCTGAGGCTCGCACCAATCTGTTTTCCAAATCCTTGATCTCTTCAGGATTTGCCCGGACAAACAAAACAGCAAAAAAGAAGATTGTGAATAAAAAAAAGAGTTTTATTAAAAGTTTCATTTTTTCCATGTCTAATATTCTACTAAATAATTTTATGATATTCAATTTGTTGACACAGTGAAACCCAATGTGATATAAAAATACCTACCGGTAAAAATTATGATTGAATCGATAAAAGAAAAAGTATGGGATATATTGAAGAAAAAGGGAATTTCCCTGGCAATGATTTATGATCATGAAGGGGGGATACTATGGCATAGAGGGAGAGAAATCAGCGGGCGAAAGATTACGAAAGGGGAAGGTTTTTGCAAAAGCGTCATTAACAAATGTATGAAAGATAATAGGGAGATAAGAAAACAGGATCAATACATTACTTTCTCAGGAGAAGCTATCACTCAGTCTGCAAAGAGATTAATGATAAAATATATCATGATTCAACCGGTGGAGGGTTTCTTCCTATATATTGACAGCGGCAATAAAATTGATTTTACCGAGGTCGAACTGGAGATTTTCAGAATGCTCGGCAGCCTTTTGGGCGAAGCCATTAGCCGAATAAAAAGGAATGAAAAGATAGTCGGGGGAATTAGCGGAGATAGCGCTCCTATGAGACGAGTTAAAGATTTAATAATAAAATACTCTTTAGAGGAGGATTGTATACTGCTTTTGGGTGAAACGGGGGTTGGCAAGACCCATACAGTAGAATTAATTCATAGATACTCCGGTAGAAAAGGTCAATTTATTGTTGTCGATACTACTACGATTAATGAAAACCTCTTTGAAAGTGAGATATTTGGCCATAAAAAAGGCGCTTTTACCGGGGCAGTTACCGATAAGAGAGGACTGGTAGATGAAGCGGAAGAGGGCACCCTTTTTTTTGATGAGATTGCTGAAGTGCCGGTCTCATTTCAAGCAAAACTGCTGCGCTTCATTGAGAAAAAGAGGTATAGAATACTGGGTGACCCCGTAGAAAAAAAGGCAAATGTACGAATTATTGCTGCTACAAATAGGAATTTAAAGCAAATGATAATGGATAAGGAATTCAGGGAAGATCTCTATTATCGATTAAGCGTCTTAATCATAAAGATACCTTCTTTAAAAGATCGCAAGAATGACATAAGAAAAATAATTGAGGAGAACAAAAAATTACTAAAAGGAAAAGATATTGGCCCGGGTTTCTGGGATCATGTTTTTAATTATTCATGGCCCGGTAATTACCGGGAGCTGTTTTCCGTTTTGAAAAGGGCTGGACTATTATGCGATTCGCCTATAAGCGGAGAAGATATTAAAAAGATTATTGATGAAAACATAAGCCTTGAAGAAACAATTGAGGAGAAGAACAGAATCGATTTTATATGGAAGGAATTAGAATCAGGAAGAAGTTTCTGGAAAGCAGTTAAAGAACCGTATTTAGATAGGGAGTTAAACCGGTTTGAGGTTAAAAGTATTATATCAAAAGCCCTGTTAAAAGTGGGCGGGAAATATATAGACACCTTAGATTTACTTAATATCGACAGGTCCGATTATAATAAATTAATAAAATTTCTTCACAAAAACAGAATCAATTAAAAAAGGAAAACGGTGGTTCCGAGCTAGCGATAAATTTCTTACCTGAAGTAATCCGAGTGCTTTTATCCGTGTAATCCGTGGCTAAAATTAGCTTTCTGATTTTATCCTTTTATTGACAATTCTTTCATTTTATTCTATATATTACCTGGAGGTTAAAATGACCTTTGTAGAAGCGTTAAAATTAAAAGCTGTTGAGATTACAATCCATACCAGAGAGGATATCATAGAGAGAGAAATCGCAGAAATAGTGGCTTTACATCTTTATTCACAGGGAAAAATTACCAGCGGAACTGCCGCCAGAATCATCGGTATTCCCAGGGTTGAGTTTTTACAACTCGCAGGAAAGGAAAAAATTCCGATGTTCGAGTACTCTGAAGAAGAACTGGCAAATGAACTCAAAGAAATTTAAGGTAATATCAGACACAACGCCCCTATGCCTTACTGGAAAATAACCTATGCTATGATTTACGACTCATAAATGCTATCTCACAAGAAGTGGACAAATAAACATGAATTTACCGGTTTTTCTTTATATCCGACTGTATCTGAAAGAATAACATCAAAAACTAAAGGAAATATTTTCCCCCTAATTATTCTTTCTAATTCTTTAATAATCGCTAAATCCATTGCCAAATTTTACTCCTTTCGTAAATTGGATAGTATATTTATACACCATGGGCAAACAATTTGCAAGGGGAAGGGAACGTGCTGATGATCTCACCCACCCCGCCATTCTCGGCACCCCTCCAGGGGAGGGGACGGGTTGATGATCTAACTCACCCTGTCCACTCTTATCACCTTGTAGAAAAAAAGGATTTCACAGGAGCTCTCTGAGAGGTCTACCAGGATAAATTCCCCTCTCGGGAGGGGTGGCGGCGTCAGCCGCCGGGGTGGGTTAGCTCAAATCCTTTTTTCAACAACATAATTCTCATTCATATTGGATATCCTCTCTATGCGCCTTAATCCAGTCACTAATTCTCTGCAATACCCCTTCTATATTTGTCTTTATCTCCAAATCAGTAAATCTTAAAAAATGAACTCCTATATTTTCTAACCTCATTTGTCTGTAGATGTCAATTTCAAATTTGTCATCATGGCTCTCTCCATCTAACTCGATGGCAAGCATTAACTCCGGGCAGAAAAAATCGACAATATAACGATCAACCGGTTTTTGTCGATGAAAATCAAATCCCATCATTTTCTTTTTCTTTAAATACTGCCACAATAATACTTCCGAAAGAGTACTAATGTTACGTAATTCCCGTGCTAATTGTACAAGATGTGGTTTGTATGGAATGATTTTTCTGGTCATTTTTTTAATTATATCAGAATCTCACCCACCCCGCCATTCTCGG
>JAGLQA010000755.1 GCA_023137075.1 Candidatus Aminicenantota bacterium | reverse complement strand
GGAAAAAGGAGAGCGGAGAAAACTCAACTTCGGGCATACTTTCGGACACGCAATCGAAAAAACGACGGGAATTTCCCACGGCGAAGCGGTGAGTGTCGGCATGGTGTTTGCCGCCAATCTTTCGGTTAAGCGTGGACTTTTAGATAAGGAAGAAGCCGGACGATTGTTACAATTACTGGGAAAGGTAAAATTGCCCACCCAAATCTCCTTTGATAAGGATAAGGTGATAGACGCCCTGAAAAAAGATAAAAAACGGGAAGGAGCGGGCATCCATTTCGTACTGCTGAAAAGATTGGGCCGGGCTATCGTTGAAGAGATAGCCATCGGGGAATTAGAGGAGTTGATCTATGCTGTGTGTTAGTATCGCGGACATGGATTTCGAGCAGTGCAAAAAAATCCTCCGGGATGTAAACCTGGCGGAAATTCGCTTAGATAAATCGGATTTTTCGCTGCGGCAGGTGGAGGATATTTTTTCCCTGCCCGTTAAATTGATTGCCACCTACCGGCCCGGTAAAATTAGCGAAAAGGAACGAAAGGATTTCTTAATAACTGCGGTAGAGGCCGGGGCCGCCTACGTGGATATAGAAATCGAAGCGGAAGATTCTTATATAAAAATAATTATAGAAGCGGCTCGCAAAAGAGAATGCAAAGCGATCGTATCGTACCACAACTTTGAAAATACTCCCGCAAAAACCGAATTGCCGGCAATAGTTGACCGCTGCTTCGACCGCGGCGCCGATATCGCAAAAATTGCCTGCCGGGTTCTGTGTGAAGCGGACAGCGCGCGTATTCTTTCCCTCTATGACTGCCCGGCAGGGGCACAGGGAAAGATTATAGCTCTCGGTATGGGAGAAAAAGGTAAAATCACCCGGGTGGCTGCGCCGCTGTTAGGCGCTCCATTCACCTTTGCTGCCCTGTCCCCGGGACAAAAAACCGCTCCCGGCCAGTTGGATATCGAAACATTGCGAAAAATTCTTGACCTGGTGAAACCGTGAGCTCCGGAAAACGTTTCGCAGTTACCGGGGACCCGGTACTTCACAGTAAAAGCCCACTCATCTTTAATTCCCTTTTTCGTGAACTCGACATAGACGCGGTATATACCCGGCTGGCAGCCCGAAAACCCTTAGAGGCGCTTTCTCTCTTCCGGAAATTGGGACTCAAAGGCATGAATGTTACGGCACCTTTTAAGGAGAGCATCATGCCTTTTTTAGATTCGGTAGAGGAGGCGGTTTCGACTATCGGCGGGGTGAATACCGTAGTCAGGGAAGGTGATCGTTTAAGGGGATACAATACCGATTATATCGGCGTCAGCAAATCCTTAAAAAACCGGGATGTAACCGTCGACGGTAAAAAATGCCTGGTTCTGGGTGCCGGGGGCGCCGGCCGGGCGGCGGTTTACGGTTTGTTGAAAGAAAAAGCAGAGGTCATCCTCGTTAACCGCACTTATGAAAAGGCGGTCCGGGCGGCGGAAGAATTGGGCTGCCGGGCCGAAAAGATAGAGATGTTGGAGTCACTGCTGCAAGAAGCCGACCTGTTTATTTCCACCCTATCAGCTTCCGTGGATATCATTCCCGGCAAATGGCTGCCGGCAAAACTGCCGGTGTTCGACGCCAACTACAAACAATCCCCGCTGTCCCGCAAAGCGGAAGAGAGGGGGTGCCGGGTGATAAAGGGTGAAGAGTGGCTGTTGAATCAAGCTATTCCGGCTTACCGTTTATTTTTCCATGAAGAGCCGGAAAGGGATATCCCGGCCGGGCTGATATATTCGATCAAACAATCCCTGCTCTCCCCGGATAGGGAAAAAACTTTAAAAAACATATCCTTAGTCGGTTTTATGGGCAGCGGCAAAAGTGTGACCGGCAGGAAATTGGCTCAAAAAATGGGTTTCTCGTTCATCGACACGGACAAACGTATCGAGGAACAGGCGGGGCGCACGGTATCTGAAATTTTTGCGGCGGAGGGTGAGGACGGCTTCAGGAGCCGGGAAAAAGCAATACTTAAGGCACTACTTCCCCTTCACGGCAATACGGTCTTTTCCTGCGGCGGCGGTGTGGTCTTAGATGAAACAAACCGGGAACTTCTAAAAGACCACTCCCTCGTCCTCTGGCTTTATTCATCCGTAAAGACCACCTTGCGACGTATACGCAAAGGCACGCGGCCGCTGTTGGATTGTGAAAACCCCGCGGAAAAGGCGCGGAAGATATTAAACAGCCGCCTGTCTGCCTATGCCCGTTCCGCCGACATGATTGTCGGCAGTGAAAACCAGGCCTGGGAGGTGGTGGAGAAGATACATGAAGAAATTCGTAAAACCTTCAAAAATTAACGGGCAGGTTGACGCCCCGGCATCGAAGAGCATGGTGCAGCGCGCTCTTACCGCCGCTTTGCTTGCCGAAGAGCCGTCGACAATTTTAAACGTCACCTACAGCAGCGACGCGCAAGCGGCGTTGCGGGTGATACAGGCCTTAGGCGCCCGGGTGACTATCCGGGATAAAGATGTTTATATCGAAGGCGGCATGAATCCCACCGGCGAGGCGCTCAACTGCGGCGAATCGGGACTGAGTATGCGCATGTTTTCCGCTGTTGCCGCACTGTGGCACCGGGAATTAACCCTGACCGGTGAGGGCTCGCTGTTCACACGCCCCATTTCTATGATCGAAAAACCACTGAAAGAATTGGGCGTGGCCGTTACCACAACCAACGGCTGCCCGCCCCTGACCGTCGAGGGCCCGCTGCGGGGAGGAGAAGCCGAAGTGGACGGCTCGGTCAGTTCGCAATTTCTTACCGGGCTGTTAATCGCCCTGCCGGCGGCCCCGCAGGATTCCTGCCTGAAGGTGAAAAATCTCAAAAGTACCCCCTATATCGACATGACGCTGACCTTACTAAAAACCTGCGGCATCCGGGTGGAGAACAGCGACTACCAGGTTTTTCGCATGAAAGGGAAGCAGCGGTACCGGCCAGGGGAATACCGGGTGGAAGGCGATTGGAGCGGGGCCTCTTTCCTGTTAGTGGCCGGCGCCCTGGGCGGCAGCATAAGGGTCACCGGTTTAGATACATCCTCTCCCCAGGCGGACCGGCGCATCATCGATGCGTTGAAAGCGGCCGGTGCCGGCGTAACCCTGGGAGGTTCCTCCGTGGAGATAAAAAAGAAAGCATTAACCGCTTTCGACTTCGATGCCGCGGACTGCCCCGATCTTTTCCCTCCCTTAGTGGCCCTGGCCTGCAACTGCACCGGGACAACGGCAATAAAGGGAGTGGAGCGGCTCAAATATAAGGAAAGCAGCCGGGCCGCGGTGCTGCAAAAAGAGTTCTCCGCCCTGGGCGCCCGCATCCGCCTGGACGGCGACATGATGAAGATCGAGGGCACAAAACTCGCGGGCGGCACCGTCGATTCTCACAACGACCACCGCATCGCCATGGCCGGAGCCCTGGCCGCCATTAACGCAGAAGGAGAAATAACCATCGCCGGATCCGAATGTGTGGCCAAATCTTATCCCGGTTTCTTCGAAGATTTTTCCAGTATAGGGGGTATCGTTCATGAATAGCTTTGGAAAATTATTTAGAGTCAGTATTTACGGCGAATCCCACGGCAAAGAGGTGGGTATCCTGATCGACGGCTGCCCCGCCGGGATAGAC
>JAGLQA010000754.1 GCA_023137075.1 Candidatus Aminicenantota bacterium | reverse complement strand
CTTATAAAATGATGTTGGAAGAGAATGGCTATTCGGTTTATACTGCCGGGAACAAAAACGAAGCCCTGGAAATCCTGGAAGAATATCCTATTGCCGTATGTTTAATCGATTTAAAAATGGGGAATGAAAATGGTTTACAGGTGAGCCGGGTGTTGAACAAAGCAGACTCTCTCATCAAAAACATTATTATCACTGCCTATCCTGCTTATGATACGGCTGTTGATGCCATAAAAATGGGCATCTTTGATTATGTATCCAAGACAGTGGATCCTCGAATACTCCTGGAAAAAATTGAAAAAGCCCTTGAGGTACGTCGAGCCGAAATTGCCTCCAAAAACGGGAATCCCAGCCTAACAAAGAAAAATCTCATACTGGTATGTAATCATAATTTGATCCGGGGAGGGATTGAAAATTTCTGCCGGGAAAACCCACCGTACCACTTGCTGCACTCCTACCATTCCATAAATTATATCAAGCATAGTGATTTTAACCTCCGGGCAGTTCTGCTTTTGCTCTGTATGGCTTGTTTTAACCCAAAAGAGTTGAAAAACCCGGAAAAGTTATTCTCCCGCCTTAAAGTTTTATTTCCCAATGCCAGGCTGGTTATGATCAATTGCCATTTAAACGATGATGAGAAAATTACATTCTTAAAATTTGGAGTAAAAGGATTTTTACCGGGAAGTATTACCGAAAAAATTATGCAAAAAGCATTTGATTTAATATTGAAAGGGCAGTTGTGGGTCAACCGGGAACTAACCGATAAATTATTAAACGAATTGACGGGAAAATCATTCGGTAGATATTACCGGAAACCGGCCAACTGGAATAACCTATCCAAACGTGAGGTGGAAATCCTCCAGGCCATGGCTTCCGGTTTATCTAATCTTGAAATCAGCGAAAATTTTTTCATCAGTGAAAATACAGTCAAAGTTCACATTAGTCGCATTTTCAAGAAGTTGAATGTAAAATCCAGAACCCAGGCGGTAATAAAGGCCCAGGAGGCCCAGGTCATTTAATAGGCAGCCAAAGCACTGCTGTTGTTCCTCGACCCGCCTGACTCCGGATATCCACACCGCCTCCGTGCTCTTCCAGGATATTTTTAACCATCGGCAGCCCTAATCCGAAGCCAAAAGTTTTAGTACTGAAAAGTGGTTCAAAGATTTTACCCAGGATAGTTTCAGGAATACCCACCCCTGCATCGCTGACCCGTATTTCCAGACGGTGGTCCACTACAAGAGTGCTCAAGGTTAAGCGATTTCCCGGAGGTTTTTTGTCTTGCAAGGCAAAGATGGCATTATCGACTACATTGGTGAAAGCCCGAAGAAGAAGCTCGCGGTCGAAGGAAATTTCAATTCCTGCACTTAACTCTTTGATACAGGTGATACTTTCCGGGATAGTATGTTCATTCAGCACCGTCTCCAGCCAAGGATCGATTTTCGTAGGTTCGGGCTTCAACTGTCGTTGACGTGTAAAATTTAGCAAATCATTGATGATTTTATCACAACGGACAACATTACGTTCAGCCAGTTCTATCGCCCGTTTGACCCGGGTCATATTGTTTTTTTCTATAGCCTTTTCTAAAGAGAATATTGTAGAGCGAACCGCGCCAAGTGGATTGCGGATCTCATGGGCCACTGTAGCAGTTAACTGGCCTAATGCCGACAGGCGCTCCTTGCGGTCCAATTCTGCCTGCGCTTGCTTTAGCTCGCAGGTCCGCTCTTCCACCAGTTCTGCCAAATGTTCACGATATTGCACCAGTTCCTCTTCAGTCTTCTTGCGCTCGGTAATGTCTATTACGGTTTCCAGTACTGCCGGTTGTCCCAGGTAATGGGTCTTTGCACCGAAACTCTCCAACGAAATAATTTCCTTTTTTTTAGTGATCCCCCTGAATTGGTAACTACCGGAATCCGGCCCTCCTTTCATTCGCCGGTCCAGCCTTTCTATTAGAAAAGTACGGTCCTCTGCTGCAGCCAGCATCGATGGGTTTTGCCGGATAACCTCTCCCGCGGAGTACCCGAATATTGATAAAAGCTTTGGATTAACGTATTTAATCATATGATCCCGGATGATATAAATGCCCAACACCGATTGCTCTGCCAATGTCCTGAATTTTTCCTCGCTCTCGCTTAGCGCCCGCGTTACCTTGACTTTAAACCGGTAACGAGTATATATGACAAAAGCCAATATCAAAATTAAAACAGATACCAAAATAAACGAATTTTTAAGATTCTTTTGATGTTTCAGGTCCAACTGCTGGATTTGTTTGTTCTTTTTCAGCAGGGAAATTTCTTTCTCTTTTCTTTCCATATCGAAGCGGGTTTGCAGTTCCGCAATTCTCTTACTGTTATTTTCATTAAAAAGTGTATCATTCACTTCCTTGAATTTTTTATAATAAGCCAATGCTTTCGGGTAATCCTTCAACCCTTCAAAGAGGGCGGAAAATTCTTGATTGGCGTCACATACAATCATAGGAGCCTGGATTTTAGTTGCCAGTTCCAGGGCCTGGCTCAGATGCTGACGGGCTTTTTTTCGGTTTCCCAATTGCCGGTTAATCGCACCCAACTCAACAAGAATACCGGCGATACCAAAATACTCATTGATTTCTTCTTTCAGTTTTTTCGCCCGGTCGAAATAGATCAGTGCCCGGTGGAAATCCCCCTGATCTTTATAACATAACCCGATATTTAAGAGAGTCACTGAAATGAGCTTCTTTTCACCCCAATGTTCTTCTTGTGCTAAAATTTTTTTTAACACTACCAATGCTTCCCCGGACTTGCCTTGTTGGCTGTAAATCGATGCAATATTACTTTTGAGAATGGTGGCGCCTTTAAGATTTTTCATTTCCTCACAAAGATTCAACCCTTCGTTCAAATGCTCCAAAGCAGTATCAAGATTGCCCATTGCCCTATGTATTATAGCGGAATTATTGAATACAGTGGAAATATTCTTTTTATCTCCTAACTTATCCCAGATTTTCCCGGCTTTTAATACAAACTCGAGGGCCTTTGAATAGTCGTTTAATCTCCGGTAGATTAGACCGATAGAATTCAGGCAAGCAGCCACTTTAGATGCATCACCCAATTGTTCAAAAAGGCTTTTAGCCTTAGAAACAGACTCTATAGCCAGGTCATAATTGGCCAGATATTTATTGGCTTCACCCAGGTAATGTAGGGCCTCTGCATATTTATATTTATCCCCGGTTTTATCTGCGATTTCCAGGCTCTGGGTAGCGTATTCCGAGACAGCTTTGTAATCACCATGCCGATAAGCAATCTTAAAAAGGCGATTTAAGTGCTCCGGCAAATTTTTTGAGTCAGGGATACTTCGCATCAATTCCAGGGCTTCTTTCCCATAGGACATCGCTTTAGTCCGGTCTTTTTCGCTGAAGGTTTTTGTCAACTCTACCAATATGTTGAGACGTTCGTTTCCAGTGGCTCCAGTTAACCGGGATTCCGGTTGGTTGTTTTCACCTCCGGGAAAAAGCACCAGGGAAAAAAT
>JAGLQA010000753.1 GCA_023137075.1 Candidatus Aminicenantota bacterium | reverse complement strand
CTGGTTATAGGGGCAGCAATAAAACCTGCCGGGATGGTGAGAGGATGCCCTAAGGCCAGGATACAGCCTAAAGCAGTCAGAATCCCATTGATCAGAATCCAGTAGATCGCGGCCTGACCGGCCATTTCACTGTTTCCCGACATAAATCCATATATAAAAAAACCTAGTATCACTGCCGGTAATATCCAGGGTAGAATCTTAGATAACCGGGATGCCGGTGGAATATATTCGACGGCTGCCAACTCTTCCGCGGAGATCTTGCGTTCTAAGGTTTTAATAATCCCTTGCACGTGCGCGGCACCGACAACGGCAACGGTTTTTTGACCGAGATTCTCCTGTATCCTGCCGGCAAGGTACAGGTCCCGTTCATCCAACATGACCTGTTTCACCTTGGGCATACTTTCTCCCATTTCACCGATAAGAGCGGTGAGCGTATCGGGATTCTTTATTTCGGCTATTTTCTCCTCATCGATATTTTTATCTTCCTCTGTCGCGAATAACAGTGCGGCAAAGGCTTTCACTTTATCCCTGAAAGTCATTAGTCTTATCAACCGTTTTAAGGTAAAACCGACATCCCGGTCGGCCAGCACGAGCCGGGCCTTTAACTCCAGGGATAGCTCAATGGCTTTCTTAAACTCGGCACCTGGGGTAACTCCCAATTTTTTGGCGATCTTTCTTTGGTATGACGACATAATCAATTGTGCAGTAAAAAAAAGGGCCTTTTTACTTTTTAATATCTGGATAATATCGGTATTCTCATATTTTTTCCTATTTTGTATAACCTCGAATCGCTGCTTGTCCAACTCTATGGCAATGGTATCGGGCTGCACATCACGAATGGTTTCTTCCACTAATTTTGCCGAATCAGCCGAAACATGAGCAGTACCGATAATAACCAATTCTTTTCCATCGGGGAAAGAGAGTTTATGCACATCTGGAGAGAGCTTTTCAACTTCTGCTTTCGAATATACACTCACTATAAACTCCTTTATATTTTTCTGTCGATTTTATTTCAAACCGGAGTTCCGATTTTAAAACTTGAATATTTTAATGGCTTTTAACACTAAAACAACTATGACAAAAAGAGAAAAGTACAACACTCGATATTCCCTGTTTTTCATATAATAGGAAATATTAAATTCCAGTTTTTTTAAGCGCTTTATTTTTGGAAAAAAAGAATTTGATTTTTTTGACCATTCCTCGTACTTCGATCCGAATATCTTTTTTAACCGTTTATGTTCAATATACATCAGGAAAGGGAAAAACATCAGGTAAAATACGAAAAAGATAATATAACTGGCAATATTATTACCGGCTATGGCGATACCCAGCCCCAGGATAAAATTTCCAAAATAGAGAGGATTCCTGGTTAATGCATAGGGACCCTGGGTGGCAAGTTCATTGTCCTTGTTGATATATCCCGATGACCAGGCCCGGAAAAACATCCCGGCAATAACAAAGAAAAACCCGACAGCCACCGATTTTGGACTGGGTTCCGACAGGTACAGCAGGAGGCAGAGACATACAATGCCGACAAAAGAACGGTACTTAATAAAATTTTCAACCACATTTTTCATCTATCTTCTCAATCGTGTGTATTATATTTTTTATATTTAAATTTTTTAAACACTCCATTTTACCACATTTTTTTTTATAACAAAAATTGCATGGTAATTTTTCATAAATTGCGCTGCTTTCCTCCAACAAGGAACCGTTTCTATGGGGAGAGGTGGGACCGAAAATTCCGAGCGAGGGAGTACCCACCATATCGGCGATGTGCAGGGGGAGTGTATCCGCGGTTATAATAAAACGGGACCGCTTGATAAAGCGTATCAGGTCGCTGAAACTCATGAAATCAGTCATAATGGCACCGGTTTCACGGGATATTTTTTGTGCTGTCTTCTTCTCTCTTTCGTTTCCCCAAAGGATGACAATTTGATTCCCCTTTTTTTGTCTTTGCCTCAATTCGTTAACGATTGTGATATACTGGCTGTTATCCAACAATTTTGTCTGCCAACCACCGCCGACATTCAGAATGATGAACTTTTTCGTTTCCAAATGACCGGCTGAAAGAAAGTTAGTCAAACTCTCACTCCCGGGAATTTCTTTAAGGGCGGGATACTCGATGGTGGGAACCGCACCGGATGCCGGAGCGATCCCGTTCAGTACACTCCTTACTAAGTGTATGTTTTTATACATGACATGGCTGCTTTCATCAAAAAAATCCGCCCTCTTCCGGTAGAATAAACTCGCCGGGGATTCACGCAAATTTTTCTTATCAAACCCGATAGTATAACTCCG
>JAGLQA010000752.1 GCA_023137075.1 Candidatus Aminicenantota bacterium | reverse complement strand
CCGAAATATCATTTCATAGCCCCCAATAAGCGAACCAACTTCACCCACAAATTTTTTTGAGGAGCCAATTTTTTGAATTATTTTATTTTTTTACTTGACTTTTCTTCCGTAATCTGCTATATAAAAATCTTCTTAGAGCCATGAGGCGATTTAAGAAGGAGAGTTGTTGATTACCTGAGAGACAACATCGAGGACAAAGGAATGCTTCTTATAGGGAAGTTGAAATTTAGTTATGGAAAGTCGCCGGTCAACACGCCCCACCCTTATGACAGGTTTTTTCTACCTTCTTGTTTTTTTTCAAGGCAAGAGGTTTAAATAAATTACTGCTCTTTTTTTTGTTGGTTGAGTTCAAAGCCGAAAGTAAGGAGCGAGTGAGAAGGTAAATGTCTTATGTTTTTTATTGCCCGGCAAACCCTATGGGCGGTAGCTTACATAAATAGTAAAATGATTGAAAAGAAAAAAATTATGATGTGGAGAAAAAAAACTTGACATTTTTTCTTTTTTATTTTAAAGTTGTAGATCATTTATTGAGAGAAAAATTTTTGGAGACAAAAATGATAAATTGGAGTATAAGATATTAAAAAATGTTAAATCGGAAAGAAAAAAAGTTGTTGGAGAGGTCGACATGAAAAATAAATCGAGTATATTATTCATATTTACATGTATCGTGGTTTGCTTTTTGCTTTTATATGGAGGATGTGAACCAAGAAAGTTTTGTCCCTTTCCTGAGGATATGGACTTTGAGGGAATTGCTCCTTTATCTGATAACCTGCAAACAGATATATATATCGATGCATCGTTTTCTATGGTGGGGTTTGTCAATCCAGGTAATTCTTATTATGCAAGGACCCTGCAATTGTTGGAAAGAGCCATAATTGCCGGCTGGCCAAAAGGTTCAAGAACATTCTATAAATTTGGAGCTATTATCAATGAAATTTCACGGGAGCAAGCTTTAGAAGCTGCATTCAGAGGTTTTTATTGTGACCCTGATTTTAAGTCCGAGACTCGGATTGAATCCGTTATTGACAATGCCGCAAAAGATAACCTGAATATCATCGTTACCGATCTTTTCCAAATGGATGCCGATGTCAACCTTCTTATTGAAAAGCTAAATCAGAAATTCCTATCAAAGGAAATTTCAGTAGGGGTGTTTGGGATAAAAAGCCAGTTTAGAGGCAGAGTCTGGGATGTGGGATTAGAGAGTCTTAATTTTCACTACGATACCGATGGTCGAGAACCGGCTGAATATCGTCCTTTCTATCTACTTATACTTGGCAAATATAATGATATCGTCCACTTTTATAAAATGATGAGATACAATGGACTGGACAGTTTCCAGGGAAAAAATTTTATTATCTTCTCCCCTCAATTGGTGGAACGTTTAGCTACATTTGAGAATTCAAAAATAAAGCCAGGGAAAGTAACACAAGTACTCAAAATTTTAGAAAATAGCCAAAAACGCAGGCATTTGAAACAGTTCATGGTTAATAATAGTTCATCGGAACATTATTTTGAAAGCAGCATACCAATTACTTTTTTAGATCACATGGTGCAATTTAATCCTCAAAAAATTTGCATGGAAATTTCAGCCTGGCAGTGGATGGCGAACTTAAAAAAGCGAAAAGGCAATACTAAAAAGAAACAAGAGAATCCAATGAGTGGCAAGATGATCCCTTCCGGTGAAGTCCTTAGAGCGATTGCTATAAAAAACATCGGCATTGCCGGTTCCCAATTAAAATTTAAGACTGAGATTGACCCGAACGGTTTTCCTGAAGATGGGACGTATTGTTTTAAAATTGTGTTTCAATCCCTTTCTGATTCCTGTTCACTGCCCCAATGGATTTCCGGTTGGGATATGGATCAAAACCAGATATCTACATGGAGCGAAAACCCGCAGCAATTCCCGGGTAATACCACTTTGAATTTAAAAAGTTTCCTGAACAACATCTGGCAGATTATTTATCGGAAACATAAGCCTAAAATTGCCAAACTATATTTTTATATAGAAAAAGGATAAAGGGAGGTAATAAAAAGAAGAGTCGTAATTGTAAGATAAATGAAGATTATTTAATATAGTTTTAAAATATTTTAAAAGGAGGTATTTATGAAATTTGCAAAAATTATGTTATATCTTTTTTTGATCTCCGTTTTCGGTTTTCTCTGCTATTTCCTGTTAATTTTCTTCGAATTAACCTGGGTTTACAACATGGTTATTCCTCTTACAGGAACAATAGAAAAGTGGCTACCGGGATTTCAAGAATTTGCCACTTATGGAATTATTGTAGCCTGGATATCCGCCCTGCTCTGGTACGTGTTGGCTCAATGGGTATTTAAGGTAAACAAGTTTTCTGAAGCAGGAAAACGTCTCGTATGGGGACTATTTACTCTATTGGCACTTTTACCCACTGTGGTGTTCTCTATCATCCAATCGATCGAATCACCTCTCCAGGAGGGATTTGTCATCCCCCCACTCATTTATTTACTGAACTTCATTATCGCCTTTTACGTCCCAACCTTATTGTTCTCGCCATCATCGTTTAAATATGCCCCCATCCCGGCAAAACTGGTCCGGAGGTGGTAGTAACATGGCAACAATAACCGGCAAAAAAAAAATCTTAACTTTTAAAAATGAGATGTTAAACATAAACGTAAGACGGAGGAAAATATGAGTTATCAAGTCGTTAGTATAGGGGGAAGCGGCGCCAAAAGTGTGGAATCCCTTACGCACCTTTGTGCCGCGGGTTTAATGCCGGATGGTGAACTCAATGTCCTGTTCGTTGATCCCGACCTGGCCAATGGCTGCCTTGAGCGCACCCAAAATACATTAAACCGGTATTGTGAATGTAAAAAAACAGGGATGAAACAAACCGGTTTACTCAAAACTTCCATTACACTGTCCAAACCCAATGTATGGACTCCTTTCGAGGAAACAGCCAAACCGAAACTGGGAGATTTCTTTCGCTATCCTGTTTTGAAAACCCAGTACGAGCCTGCTGCACATCTTTTCGATGTACTTTTCAGTCCCGTGGAAAAAGAAGTGCTTTTAGATGAAGGATTTTTGGGACATCCTTCGATTGGTGCCGCCGTAATGGCCAAAACCGTCAAATTGGGTGAAACGGAACCCTGGCAAACCTTCAGGCGGAAAATAGAACAGGATGCCAAAGAAGGGGAAGGCTCGAAAATTGTTCTTATCGGTTCTGTGTTCGGTGGTACCGGCGCTGCAGGTATTCCCACCATCGCCAGGTTGATCAAACAGGAATTCAAGGGTTATAAAAACATCAAAGTGGGAGGGGTTTTACTTTTACCCTATTTCTCCTTTATTGCTGCCGAAAAAAAATTGAATTCAGGAAAATCATTGAAACTAAATCCCCAGAACTTTGTTTTAAACACCCAGGCTGCCCTGAAATATTATTACAATCAAAATTACCTGGATTGCTTTGATTGTATATATCTCATAGGAGAACATATGCTGACTCCTCTGAAACATGCCACTTCCGGAGGCAGAAACCAGTCCAATGAACCAAATTTTATGGAACTCTATTCCGCCCTGGCTACAATCGATTTCTTTAATGATATCGATGAAAAGGTTAAAGACCCTACTTTTGAGGCTCGGAAGTATCAACTCATTGCACGAGAAAAAAGCGGAGAAGTTCAATGGTCCGATTTACCCGATGGTAATAATGGCAATATAGTAAAAAGACAGTTGGGCACAATGACACGCTTTGCTTTTGCTTATCTGAATGTCTATTATCCCATGCTGGAAAATATCAGGACAAAAGAGAAGACCTACAGGTCACCATGGTATATCCAATTCTTTGAACGAAAAGGAATTTCGCTAAATTCTTCTCAAATACAAGATCAACTGAAGAATATGAAAGAATATTGTGAAACCTTTTTAAAATGGATGGCCAACTTGCACAAATCCAACGATCAGTTGGAGATAGAATTTGTGGGTTACAAGGCTTTTGCCAAAGAGAAAGATAAAACCATGTATTTGTTGCCAAATTTTGATGGTTCCTTGTTTGAGAATCTCATTTTACCCGAAGGAAAAGCGAATGCGGATGGGCTCAATGACCTGTGGGAAAGAATGTGTGATAATAAGGCCCTGAGCCCACAAGAAGCCGCTGTTGGAGATTTCTTCAAAGCTGTTTTTGAAGAATCCGATCTCATCAAAGTAAGATAATAGGAGGTATCTAATGACCGAAAAAATTGAACAATTAACACATCCTCTTCTTCCGAAACTGAAAGGAGGAGATGACAATAAAATGGAGGGCTTTGCTAAAAAAGGGATCTGGCTTCCCAGACCTTCTACTGAATTAGACCGATTAAGTGACAGTATCAGTACAGAAGATGTGGAATTCGAGGTGAATTCCATCCCCGATATGTGGGGCAGACCCATCCTGTTTGAAATGGCGCTTTTTGACGAAGCCCATCCTATCCACCAACGTATATTGGGCGAATGGCGTGGGATGTTGGCTGTGCTCGCCCTCAGGAACATACGGCAATTCAGCGACCTGACTGTTAAACCGGTAACAATTCCAAAAACACCCCAAAAGAATACACCGGATTTTTTAACTGCGTTATCAACGGTAATGCCTGAGAAAGTGCTTGCCGGGGATTCCTCCTGGGACCATTTATACATTATTTTATTCAGAGGTAGGCCCATCGGTATGACAACGCCAATTACCCTGGTCTGTACTGCCACCGATTATTTCAATTTAATTCAAGGTGTCCAGTGGTTTGATGGTAGGTTTTTAGTCGATCCCATTAGCTCTTTGAGAAGAGAAGAAAAAAATGCGGTGGCATACTGGGTAAATTGGCTAAAATTGTCGATCGTTGATCACCCCGGTATAGACGACAACTTGCGTGAATTTAGCAATATGCTTTCGCTAATGGATAAATTCGTAAGAGACCTTGGCGGAGTTCAAGATGATTTCAAATTAGATACAAGCCGCCTGGGTATTGAACATGGGCTTTTTCAATATCTGGAGAAACCTATTGAAGGCAAAATCGGGGAAGATCAGGAGATATCATCCCATATCCGGGTACTTTCATCCAGGGAGACTGCACCATCTCACCATCTCCTGGTAGTAGATAAAGATATTGCCAGGCAGTGGGGACGTGCCGAACAAGATATTCTTGTCTATGGCCAGATTCCATTGGCCAGGATACACCATGAAGGCTTGGTGGGAGCCAGGGACAGGATTTTGGACACTCACCTGGAAAAGGCGAAATGGTGCACACCGGATGACTTTTTTACCGACAAATTGGTCCTGGTCCAGCAAAAAAATGCCTTCCCCGGTATGCTGGCCATCGATGGTATCGATAATCTTAATTACCGCAAACAGCAGGTATCGCCGGTTGTTCCTATTACGGACCTGATATTAAATTACCTTAAACCCGAAGAAATTGCCAACCGAATGCGTTTCGAACAAATTGGAGAGGAGGAGATAAGGGTATATTTAAATATACCGCTGGCCGGTATCGAGGGCAATGAAAGGGGTGAGGATTTTCTCATCAGGAAAACCTACAACATTAGAGGCGGCGATATTGTCATTCAATCGGCTGTCCCCATAATAGATGTCTGGCCCAATTTTGTCACTCCCAACTGGAAAATATATTATTCCTATTTCTCCACCAGCGGCAAAGATAAGGTTATTTACGCCACCCCGTTCAAACAAAACGATGAAAAATGGAAAACCAGGAAAATTAAAGAAAAAGCCGGTAAAACACAAATAGAAATCCTCGAGATGGATCGTTTTCCCGAAGCCTTCGAGTGTAAAACCCACTGGTTAGATTCCAACAGACGCCTGACCGCCGGGGATGCCGGTATGCTGCTGCTGCAAAAACCAGAGGAGAAAGTGACCGTTCCGGCAAAAACCTCCAACATCGGGGTTGACTTCGGTACTTCCGGTACTAACGTCTATATCCAGGAAGAAGAAGACCTATCCAATCCCATTGTTTTTGAAGAGCAATTTTTCAAAATCTCCGCCGCTCTCGATTCCACACGGGAGGAATTGTACGACTACTTCTTCCCGCCGCTCCGGGAAAAGATGCCCTTCTTAAGTGTCTTCTATGATTTCTTGAAAAAGAAAAAAAAATTAGATCCCATGCTGGACGGGCATATCTATTTCACCTATGACCCGAAGGAGTTAGACGCCGGCGACGATAGGAAAAAGGTGGATTTAAAATGGGGCGGGCACTATCAAAGGGAACGGGCCAAAACATTCCTGGAACAGTTGTGCTTGATGTGCGCCGCCGAAGCCGCCCGAAGGGGCGCGGAATATATTAGCTGGCGTTATGCTTTTCCCACCGCCTTTTCTCAAGATGACGAAGAGGCGATAAAAGGAAGCTGGGATGTGATCTCTAAGGAAATCCCCGGTTTAACCGGTATTACGCCGGGTAACAAAAATCTCTCGGTTCATAGTGAAAGCGTGGCCTCCGCCATCTATTTTTCCGGGTCCAAGGATATCCTGGCCGCCATGCCCCGGGGCGCCGTGTTTATCGATGTCGGCGGCTCCACGGCGGATATCTCTATATGGGGCGGAAGTAATGAATTACTGGTACAAAGCTCATTAAAATTCGCCGGCAGGGATATGTTCTGCTATCCCTTATGGAAAAAAACCGAGATTTTAGATTTTTTCCTCAAAGATGATGACATGGCCCTCTTGAATCGCCATGAGGTGAAAAATGATCCCCCTGCCTTTTATGCCCAATTGGATGCCATCATAAATGCAGAGAATCAAAATATTATGGACAATCTTCCCAGTGTGAACCTGGAAATTAAAATGAAAGAATTCAAACAATTCATTGCCATCGGTATCTCCGGCCTGCTCTATTATATCGGGCTGCTGCTGAAGAGTTACCCGGATG
>JAGLQA010000751.1 GCA_023137075.1 Candidatus Aminicenantota bacterium | reverse complement strand
TTACCCCGGCCAGGCTTTTTTGTCCCCATTGGGCCAGGTTGATGATTTCCTGCGCATGTTCCACCCGGCAGCCGATGGCAAAGGGTTTTACCCGGAAGGGAATTCCCTTTTTTATGAGCATCCGAAAGGTGCCGTAATCCGAGTTACCGCCGGCAAAAACAAAATGGTCCGCTTCAATCCGGCCATTGTCCGTCTCGACCGCTTGAACACTTCCATTTCTTAAACAAATACCCGTCACCCTGGTATTAAAGTGCAAACTGCCGCCCCGCAAGAGATAGGCTTCGCCCAGGTTTTTCACGATCTTGACCAGGTTGTCGCTGCCGATGTGAGGCTGAGCCAGGTAGGCAATCTCCCCGGGCGCACCGGCTTTAATGTAGGATTGAATAATAAAATCCCGTTCCTTGGCAATGGATTTTGTGCGGGAAGTCAGCTTGCCGTCGGAAAAGGTGCCTGCGCCGCCTTCGCCAAAGGCATAATTGTTCCTCTCGTTTATCTCCCCGGACCGTTCAAAAGCGGTAACATGACCGGAACGTTCCGGCACCCGGCTGCCCTGTTCGAAAAGAGTAACATTGAACCCGGCGCGAACCAGCGTATCGGCACAAAAAAAACCGGCAGGTCCGCTGCCCACTACCACTACCTTCTTCTCTCGCTTTCTGTAAGGTATATCAAACTTATGCTCTTTCTTGTGCCCCGGTCCGGGAAGGGCCGGGGATGAAACCCCCACGCGCAGAAGCCAAAAAATCCTGTGTTTTTTCCTGGCATCTAAGCTCTGCTTAGCGACGGAGTAGGAGAATTCGGTGGTTTTCAGTTTTTTTTCTATTTTGCGCTTCAGTTCCGCGGTGGTAAAATCGGTAGAAAGTTTAAATTCAAAGACTTTGAAACCCATCAATACTTTTTCAATGTTCTTTCCCAGCGAGTTTTAGAGAAGAAGTTGATTATGGTATTGAAAAAATCTTTTATTTTGTGCCTGATCCCGGGTGTCAGGTAATCTCGCGAAGTAGATTCATAGGACCAGTAAATGCGCCAGGGTTTGCCGATAATCAAATCCGCCGGCAGCGGCCCCCAGAAACGGGAATCAAAGCTGAAATTCCGGTTATCTCCCATCACGAAATAGTGGCCTTCCGGCACTTTGTAGGCTTTGCCGATTTCCGTATCCTTCACGGAGTCTCTGAATTTACGGGGAAATTCATAGTGCCAGTTGTAGGGGAATTCGGGGGGAAATTGATCCCTGGCTTTTATTCCCTTAAAATTGACATAGGGTTCTTTAATTAATTCCCCGTTTATATAGACCTTTTCTCCATCGATCTTGATGTTATCTCCCGGTATGGCGATGACACGCTTTACCAGGTTCTTTTCCTGCTTTTTATTGTTAATCTCATTGGGCCCGCTGAAAGTAACGATCATGCCTCTGCCAATCGTTACCTGGGGCAGGATCAGGCGGTCAACCGCGTTCAGGGATTGGGAGTAGCACACTTTATTGACCAGCAGGTGGTCCCCGATGAGCATGGTATCTTCCATGGATGAGGAGGGAATCACGTAGGATTGCAGTAAAAAGGCATTGATGAAAAAAACGAAAATGATAACTTCCGCAATCAATTCAAAGTATTCACGAAGAATACCGACTTCCTTTTTATGTTCTACTCTGGGTGCCTCTTTTTTTTCGCTGTATCTGACTTCCCCGGCCTGTTCCGGCCCGGTTTTTTGGTCATATTCATTCTTTCTGAATTTAATCTTAATCATAGGTTATTTTACTCCATATCGCTCATAAAATCAATGACCCGGCTGCCCCAAAATTTCCATCAAAATTCCAAAACTCATGTTATATATACGTTTCCGGGTAAATTGGGCAGGTCTTTGCGGGCACGGTACGCCGTGCCCCTACGAGTGATCCGGCGCTTTTTTCTATTGTTGCGATGGTGTATAATCAGGTTCCCGAAATGAAGACCGAACTAAACATTCTAAAAGGAAAATGGATCGTGCAATACGATCCGGCAGAATTCGCTTACTGTGATATTCTGGAATTTCTGCCGGAAGCTGCCGGTGCACTAAAAAAAAACAATCTCCACCGGGAACATATCAAGATTATTGATGGTCGCCGGTTCGCGGAGGTGGATGGTAAACCCGGTCAGCCGGGACAAAATGAACCGGTGCCGCAGGAGATCTCCTTAACTGTTTCGCCCTCCGGCGCATCCATCCCCAAATCAACGATAAAAAATATACTCTTATATTTCCCCTTTTTAATGAGCGATAAACGGTGGCAAACCATCGACCTAACCGCCTCGTCTATTTTTATAGGATCCGCTCTAAAAAACAAGGGGTTTAAGGTTAGGGTAAAAAAACTGCAGCTCCCGGCCACCAATATCGCCGAAGATATATTCGATTACGACCTGGTCGGTTTTACCCTTTTCGAGGAGCTGCTGCCCGAATTTAAGGTGTTTCTCGATAAGCTCTCCGCTAAATCTAGGGCAGGGAACAGGGTATTATTCGCTGCCGGCGGGCCGTTGGTCACGCTCAACCCGCTGCAAGCCGCCTATCATCTACCTGGAGTCAATTTGTTGGTAAGGGGAGAGGCGGAAATGATGTTGCCCGGGTTACTCAAAGCTCTTAACGAACACAACCTCTCCGAACTTCTCAAATATAAGGGCTTTATTTTTCAAAAACCCGGTCTGATAGTGATATCCGGGTTGGATGAGATTAACCGGCCCACGGACTTCAACGGTTTTCATTTTGACCTGGGTTTTTTAGAGAAGGGTCACCTGAAAAACGGGTTAGAGATTAATTTTTCCCGGGGCTGCCGCCGGGGGTGCCTGTTTTGTTCGCAGGTGCAGGGCAGGGAATTTCGGAAGCTGCCACTGGAAAAAATCGAGGAGCTTTTAGGTGAATTCTCCGCCGCGCTTGACAGAAGCGGGCTAACCGCGGAAGAGGCGCGCTTTGCCCGCTGCTTAAACATCAATGATGATGATATTCTCCAGGATATAGATTATACGCGGGAGGTTTTGAAGTTAATCAAGAGGTTTGGCTTCAGGTTATGGGGAATCCAATCGTCGTTGGCTTCATTTTTTGACAGGGAGCACAAAATTCGCAAGGAGATGATGGGCCTGGTATCCGACAGAGATGTATTTGTAAACAGCAGGCCGCTCACCTGGTTGGGCACCGACTGTTTTTTACCGGGGCGGGGGAAACGGTTGGGAAAACGAATACCCGCTTTCCATGTCATCGAGGGCCTGGTAGGGGAATTCGAGATCCGGGGTATCTTAAATTATCATTATTGGATCAGCAGCGACCATGAATCGACCTGGGATGAGTTTGCCCGGGAATTCATCTTTATTTACCAACTGCAGAAAAAATACAAAAACTTCTCTATTATAGCTCATTCGCCCTTTGTCGTGCCTTACAGTTCGACCCCGCTGTACCGGTTGTTAACAAAATCGCGAAGGCTGCGCGAACAAATAAAACGGAAAACCCTACTAAAATCACGGCAGGATATATATTCGCTTCCCCTGATCCAGCGTGTGGAAACCGGGTTCATCCATCTCAATAAGCTGCTGAGAAACGAGAGGATAGCCGGTAGGCCCGGTTTTTTCGATTGTCTCAAACAGAAGGTATACCCGGATGCCTTTATCACCCTGTACAATTTTTTAAAACAGGAACGGATTTACTTCGAATCCTTAAAGGACCACAAACAGGCAGCCGAACTTATTAAAACCGAGAGAGAGATCGAACACTATATTTCGGAATTATTATAAATAGCTTCGTCATTTTCATCCTAACAGGAACCGGTTAACGAGGCTGCTGCTTTAGTTCAGGGAATATCTTCAAACCTAATTTTTCGAAATGGGAATCAAACGTTAAGATTGTGGAAATCCCTTTCTCCTTCGATTCTTCCGCAATTATAATATCCCCAAGATTAATCGATGGATTCTCTTTATAGACCTCTATCACCTTATAAAACATCCGGTATTTCTCAACAATAAAAATAGATGTGCCCAGAATCGAAAAAACATATTCGGCTACCTTTTGACGTTCGAGTTTATAGAATTTTTCCAGGACGTAAATGACTTCAACGATCGTTTGAGCCGGGATAAACAACTTTTCTTTTTTAGCCTTCAATCGCCCGAACAACTCTTTTGCCACCGATGTCCGTGGTTCATCGACAAACAAGCCAATGATAAACGATGTGTCTGCCGTATATTTCATTGATTTCCACAGATGTCGGCTGCAATTACTTCCTCAAGTTTTTCTTTATAGGAACTCCCTAAGGGAGGAAGGCTGTTGAAATAATTCTCGATATTCCGGGCTTTCCTAATCACCAGGTTCTCTCCGACAAAATCGAAAATGATGATATCGCCCTTATCCACTCCAAATTGCTTGCGTACTTTTAAGGGAAGTGTGATTTGTCCCTTACTCGACACCTTTGACATACTATGCATTTTCCCTTACCTCTATTTTTTTTCTTACATCATTAATATATCATACCTTTTGCAGTTTGTCAACGAAAATTTTTAAAACTACCCGGCCTTGCAAAAAAA
>JAGLQA010000750.1 GCA_023137075.1 Candidatus Aminicenantota bacterium | reverse complement strand
TTCTACTCGTGCGAAATTGATGGGCAACAAAAGAGTGTAATTCAAATAAAAATTCCTGCAAATGATCTAATAAGGACTGTTCCAATTCTTTGACAGGAGAATATAATGACTCCAACTCAATTCATCAGACAGTGTCTGACGAATTGGAAAAGCTTCAAAAAACTTCTGCAAATATTGAGATTGATAGGGAATACGTGTTATAATCTATTTTCTTTTGACGGTGACCACACCACGTGATATGGAATAAATCATGCAAAATCAAAAAATATTAAAAATTTTAAACTGGAATGTGAATGGCCTGCGGGCCGTACTTAATAAAGGCTTTATCGATTTTCTCAAAGAAGAACAACCCGACATCTTAGGCATTCAGGAGATCAAACTCCAGGAGATTCAGGTTCCGGAAGAAGTGCAGTCCCCGGCAGGATATAAAACCGCCTGGAGTTTTGCCGAAAAGAAGGGCTACAGCGGCACGGCTGTTTTTTATCGCCGGGAACCCGGGCAAACAAAAACCAGCGGTTTTGAACATGACATTCTCAGCCGGGAGGGCCGGGTCATCGAAATGACCTACCCGGAATTCACTCTTTTCAATATCTATTTTCCCAATGGCCAGATGAGCGACGAAAGGCTGCAATACAAACTAAAATTTTACGACGACTGTCTCGACTATTTCAACAGCTTAAAAGAAAAAGGAAAAAAACTGATCATCATGGGCGACTTTAATACCGCTCATAAAGAGATCGACCTGAAGAATCCCAGGAGCAACGAGGAGAGATCGGGTTTTTTGCCTATCGAACGGGCCTGGATCGACAAGCTCATCTCATGCGGCTATGTGGACACCTTCAGGATGTTTAACCGGGAGCCGGATCAATATACCTGGTGGACCTACCGCTTTAGAGCCAGGGAAAAGAACGTGGGATGGCGTATCGATTATTTTTTTGTGTCGGAGAATCTCACCGGTCAAATTGTGGATTCTTACATTATGTCTCAAATATACGGATCGGACCATTGTCCCCTGGGCTTAAAGATAAAAATATAAAGGCTAAACGGTTTAAGTGTAGAATTTTAACGATTAGAAAACTATTTCGAAGGTACCGAAATCTTTGGTATCTTCTTGCAGGAAGTCCACATTCTTAAAAACCTTACTCTGGTATATCACCCCATGTTCGCTGTACACTTCGAAATAGAGGTCGGGTTTCTTTTCTGCCGGCGAATCGACTGATAAGGCTTTGCCGAGGTCGGTTAAAATCTCGACCACTCCTTCATTGTTTAATTTTCCTTCTCCTAAAAAATCATCGGAAACCACGTCGTTATCGTATATGCGAACCGTATATTTTTCACCGGTAAGCGGTTCACCGGTTTTTTTGCTAACAAATTTTGCGATCACTTTGACCGTTTGTGTCATCTGAATCTCCTAAGAACAATCGCTTTTTATATCACATTTAAAGCCATTTTTCAATAAATTTTTCTCTAATATTTTATTTTCTTCCGGTATTCCTCCTTTCTCATGACCCGGCTGGTTTGTTATCCGGACTCTATATTCCGAATTTCCTCAAAAACCGAATACTTTCTAATGGTTCCCGGTTATTAACAGGAGATTTCGCAGAACAGGCTGGACTCATCCACTTCCACGAGCCTGGCGGTCGTATTTAATCCCGCGCCCAGGGCCTGAAACTGTTCCGGGTCTATTGTCGATGCGGTAAAACCGTCTTTGCATACGATGAGACCGTTACCGGTTTTTTCTTCATCGATCTCACCCAGAAGGCCGACAGCCGATTGCTTATGGAACCATTCCAGCCGGGCTTTCCAGAATTTAGGGGAGTAAGTGGAAAAGAGAACGAAACCGCCAGGCTTCGCGAGACGTATACTTTCGCTGATCAAGTCCCTTGGGTCTACATGAAAGGCGGAAATACCGTTCTGGATACATACCACTATATCGAAAACCCCGCTTTGAAATGCAGGCCGTACCGCGTCCATTAACACCAACTGGCAATTTGTGATAGTACCAAGGATTTTCCGGCCCAATTCCAGGCTGGGGAGTGAATTGTCGATCCCGACTACAAAACTTGCTTTTCGTGCCAATTCCGGGAGAACACGTCCATAACCGCAGCCCAATTCCAGGACCCGGTTATCGGGTTTTATCCTATCCACCACATGGTTTATCTCGGCCTTTAAGTATTGTTTCACCCGGGGAGGCGCGATATCGTAGCACTGTTTCAAACGCAGGGCAGACAGTTTTTCCTCATAATACCC
>JAGLQA010000075.1 GCA_023137075.1 Candidatus Aminicenantota bacterium | reverse complement strand
CCCGTAGAACCGAGACCGAAAAGGTCGTTGTTCTGGGCGCCGTCGATCTGGATGTTGTTGTAACGGCTGCTGCGGCCGCCGGCGTTAAAGGCGCCGTCGGTTTCCGCATCACTGACCATTTGTGGGGACAACCGGGTGAAATCGTCCAAAGAACGGGAGATAGTAGGCAAATCCCTGATAGTATCTTCCAACACGTTCTGGCTGGCACCGGTACGCGAAGTGTTCATAATTGGACTGATGCCGGCAACTGTTACTGTTTCGGTAACGGTCTCCAATACAAGCATAAAGTTTACCTGCTTGTTTTCGCCTAATTTCACATAGATTTTGTCCCTTTTTTCCGTCTTAAAACTTTCCAGTGTGGCTGTAAAGGTATAGGGACCTCCGACTCTTACGGAAGGGATATAGTAAGTGCCTATAGCCCTCGTGATCGCGGTAAAAGTCGTCCCGGTCGGAACGTGAACGGCCGTAATCAGAACACCGGGAATCTTAGAACCGTCACTGGCAACAACGGTGCCGTTGAAAGCCCCGGTGGTGACCCCTTGAGCGAAAATCACTGCCGGAAGCAGAAAGAACAAGAAAAGCCTGATACAAAATTTTTTTTTCATAAAAACTTCCTCCTTTTAAATTTTTTTGTGTGACACATGAGCTTGAAACTAATTTTATACTATTTTCAAAAGAAAAAGCAATAGTTCAACACCTTTTTTTTTATTTTTTAAAAAAAGTGCATTTCAAAATATTGCCTGGAACTTCTATTATATCAACGGTAATCGAAGAGTAAGGGACCTAAACGCAGCGATAAAATCTTCCGCGCTTCCCGGTTGAGATCCCGTACCCTGCCACAGGGGGTGGCGGCCCCCGCCTTTCCCATCGATAATGGCCAGTAACTCATTTTTAGACTCATCATAAGGAAAGTGACTGTCCGCTGAACAGCCGATGCTCCACTGCAATTTACCGGGAAATATATTAACCAGACAGATCAGCGTATTGTCACACTTTAGCAGTTCTTTCATGATTTTTTTAATAAGGTTCGGTTCTTCTTCCCTCCAGGATGCACCAATAACGCGGCAGGTGGATTCTCCCTGCTTCGTGTGAGCTTCATAGAGATTTCGGGCGATAGTATCGGCAAGACGATTTTCCAGCATATTGCATTTTCGTTTATAGGTCAGGATTTCTTCCTGGAGTTCCTGCGTTTTTCTCACAAACATCTCCTCATTGGTAGAGAGAACGGACCTCAGTCCCGAGATGATGTGATTTTTTTTAGTGTAATCTGCATGGGCTCTTTCGCCGATTTTCCAGGTCATACGGACATGTCCGCGTATTTTCTCCACTCCGGTGGCTTTTACCAGTTCCACTTTACCGGTACTATCGAAGTGAAGGCCACCGCAGGCCACGCAGTCAAAATCACCAATCCGAACCAGGCGGATTTTTCCCTTCAGGTCGGTTGGTTTACGCAGGGGGAATTGATCGATCTCCCGGTGGGATGTCTCGACAACATGTATAGGCATATCGTTATTTATCACCCGGTTAGCCAGTTTCTCAACCCGGAGCAAATCCTCTTCCGGGATTTCCGGGGCATCGATTTCGATGGTCGTATAATCGAGTCCCATATGTACCGACACGGTTTTGTACTGCCCCACCTTCCAGAGGGCGCCGGATATGATATGTTGGCCCGTATGCTGCTGCATGAAATCTCTGCGCCACAGGGGATCGATTTTGCCTTTAACCGTGCCATTTCCAGGATTTTCGCCAAGATAATGATAGATATCGTCTCCCTTTTTCCGCACATCTTTTACCGGGATATCGTTTATCCAGCCCCGGTCGGCCGGTTGGCCCCCCCCTTCCGGGAAAAAATAGGTTTTATCAAGGGTAACCCGCCAGCCTTTTTTTTCTTTTACAACGTCACTACTCTCGGCCTCGAATTCGAGTTTATTTATATCCAGGTAGTAGCATTTTTCAGTCATATAAACTCCTCATGGTTGTTTAATGTGATCTTTATACCAGAATGCCCGGCAGTTTACAAGAATAAATCCCTTTCCTCAGCAATTCTAATTTTGACTTATAAGATGAATATATTATTAAAAATTTCCAAAATTAGGATTGCTGCCCTTTCGTGATTTTACACTATTTTTTTTTGAGGTCTTTTCTCTTTTCCTTAAAATAGGTGGGCGTTATTTTCCGGCCATTGTCCATATTGACATCCCCCTGGAAAAAAGCCCCTTCTTCAATGGCAATTTGTTTACATATCACATTGCCTTTAAAACGGCCGCCGTTTCTTACCTCGATTGTGTTTTGAACGATAACTTCTCCTTCTACCTCTCCTTCGACGATCATGTTCTCAGCGTTTATTTTGCCTTTCGTTTTTCCACTTCTGCCTACAAGCAGCAATGAATTCAATTTCATGGTTCCATCAAAATTACCGCGCATCGTAACGTCATCATCCGAAGTAAAATTGCCTTTTATTTTGGTGTTCTCATCGATGATTGTTTTTTGAATATTTTCACTATTCATTATTCTGTCTGTAATGCGTCTATCCAAGAGCATACCTCCAATTAATATAACTCAATAGAAAACAGCATATACTAAACTTCAAAAAGAGTCAAGCGCTGCAATAAAAAATTTCGTTTGCTGGATCCCTCCGGTTAATGGTATAATGAGTCTCTATTTCGTGGATACTTGTCGTTCTTAAGGAGATAATATGAAACGAAAAATAGGATTAGTTCTACTGTTGATTTTTTTATTTTCCGGTTTCGCTTCTTTTCCCGGGGAAGCCGGTGACAGGCCGAAGCTGCGAAGGAATCCCTTGAACCCGGATTTCATAAAGTACATGATAGATAAAAAAGACCCGGAGATCAATTCCGGCAGCAGCGCTTACCGGGCAGGCCGGCTGCCCTCCCCGGTCGATCTTTCCCACGTGAAAGGAACGAAACTCTTAAATAAAACGGCCGCTTTCCCTGCGGTTTTCGACCTGAGGAACCAGGATAAACTGACCCCGGTACAGGACCAGGGGGACTGCGGCGCCTGCTGGGCCTTCGGCACTTATGCTTCATTGGAATCAAGCTTGCTGCCGGGGCAGGAGACCGATTTTTCCGAGTTGGATATGATCCACAACCACGGTTTTGATTATAATCCCTGTGACGGCGGCAGCGAATTTATGAGCGCCGCTTATCTTGTTCGTTGGGGCGGGCCGGTTTCGGAAGGGGATATGCCTTACAGCTACAGCGGCTTTACTCCCGGAAATGAAGGGCTTGTTTGCAAACACGTGCAACGGATGATTTTTCTCCCGGAGCGGGAGAATTTCTTAGACAATGATAGGATTAAATATTTTGTGACCACCTATGGTGCGGTTGCCGTATTGATGTATATCGATGGATATTCAGTGTACTTTAACATGGCGACTGCAGCTTACTACTGTAATAAGAATGAAGGGGTCAATCATATGGTCGCGGTAGTGGGTTGGGACGACGATTTTCCGGCAGAAAAATTCACAGTCAGCCCTCCGGGCAACGGGGCCTTTATTATTAAAAACAGTTGGGGGACCGGTTTCGGTGAAGACGGTTATTTCTATATGTCCTATTATGATAAAACCCTGGCCGGGCCGGTTTCCTATAACAACGCGGAGCCATATACCAATTACGGCACTAATTACCAGTACGACCCCTTAGGCTGGATTTCCAGCTTAGGCTACGAAAGCAGGACAGCCTGGGGGGGCAATATTTTCCAGGCCGTTAACAATCAACCCTTACAGGCAGTGGGTTTTTTTACCTGCGATTCCGGTGTCAATTACCAGGCGTTCGTCTATTCCGGGATTTCCGGGAACACTCCCCGCGGCGGTGATCTAAAGGCAACCCAATCGGGGGCGTTTCTCTATCCGGGTTTTTACACCGTGAAGTTAGATACGCCGGTTCCCCTGAACAAAGGTGAATCCTTTTCGGTGGTCATTAAATTGGAAAATAGCAATCAAATGTACCCGGTTGCCATTGAATACCCGGTAAACGGGTATTCATCCAATGCCACTGCCAATGCGGGCGAGAGTTTTATCAGCCACGACGGAAACGATTGGGAAGATGTGGTCATCCAAAATGAGAATACCAATGTTTGTATTAAGGCTTACGCCGGTTATTCGCCGGCAGCGTTACGTGTACAGGCCAGACGGGAAACCGTCTACGGCTGGCTGGTAAGCAGGGATATCGGCCTGATAACGATTAATATTGAGAATATAAATGAGATCTCCATATCAAAGGTTGTCATTTACAGGAGGATGTCCCCTTTATCTCCTTACTCCTCCTGCAAAGAAATCTCGCCGGGCGAATTGCAGAACGGCAGTTATATCTACACGGATTTAGAACTTGAGGGAGAAGGAACGGTCTATTACAAGGTGGCGGTACTGAATGATTCAGGGAATGTATGCGGCCGTTCGGAAGAAAAAACGATCTGATGAGGTGACAAAAATGAAAAAATTCTTCGCCGTATTAATCGGTTTATTTTTTTTAAGTACGAGTTTAGCCTTTGCCCTGCCGCACCGGGAAGCGAAAAAAGCTAAAAAAATTTTCTTTGAAGCGAGTATTAATATGCTGCTGCCGGCCGATGGGAATTTCAAAGATATTTACGGCAGTCAACACTACTTCCCCGGGATAAAGGCCGGTTTTCTTTTCTCAAAGGGTTTTTATTTATGGGGAGGTTGTGGTTCCTTTTCCGGCAGTGGTGAAATCGATATTTACGGGACAAAGATGGAAGCAAAAATAAAGCAGCGTTTTATCTCCTTTGGACCCGGTTACCACGGCAGCCTGACAGGAAAAATAGGTTATCATTTGGAAGTCGGCGGGGTCTCTTTTAAATATAAAGAGGACGCAATGGAAGAGAAAGATTCCGCATCTTCCTTCGGTTTTACCCTGAGCCTGGGAGTATCGTATAACTTCAGCAGGCTCTTTTTCGCCGACATTTTCGCCACTTATATGGCCGGTTCAAATGAACTGGTCAGAAAGGTTAAAATTGGCGGAGTCATAACCGGAATCGGTTTCGGTATACGGTTTTAACAGGTAGACCGCAGCCGGTCGCTGCGGGACGGAGGTTTTTATGAGAAACATTTTTTTTGTGATATTGATTTTCCTGTTTTTCTGGGGTTGCGGCCAGGCAGAGAAAGATACCCGGCGCCAAGAGAATACTGATAATGGGAAAATTCGGGTAACCGTCAGTATCCTGCCCCAGCAGTATTTTGTGCGGCGCATCGCCGCGGATAAGGCCGTCATAAATGTGATGATTCCACCCGGCCACAGCCCGGCCACCTATGAGCCGACACCGCAGCAGGCAGCGGATTTGAGCGGTTCAAAAATTTACTTCCGCATCGGCCATATCGCCTTTGAGAAAGCCTGGATGAGAAACATAAAGGCAGCCAACCCGGACATGAAGATTATCGATACATCAAAGGGTGTGCAGTTGATTCAAATTACACCCCATCACGAGGCGGCCAATCATCCGGGAAAGCATGCGCCGGGAAAAGCGGCGGAACATCATGAGCATACCGGGGTGGACCCCCATATCTGGCTTTCGCCCAGGGCGGTTAAGGTGCAGGCGAAAAACATATTAGAAGGTTTTTTAGAGTATGACCCGGATAACAGGAACTTCTACCAGGAACAGTACGCGGCCTTTTGTGCCGACATAAACCGGTTAAACGACGGGTTACATGCCGCTGTTCAAAATCTCCGGGTGAAAAAAATCATGGTCTTTCACCCGGCCTGGGGCTACTTAGCACGGGATTTCGGCCTGGTTCAAATTCCCATCGAGGTGGAAGGCAAGGAACCCAACCCGGCGGACCTGAAACGGGTGATAGATATCGCCAGAGCAGAAAGTATCCGGGTCATTTTTGTTCAGAAGCAGTTTGCAACACACACCGCCGAAGCTGTTGCCGATGAAATCGACGGAAAAGTGGTATTGTT